>NZ_JBAMDC010000099.1:0-19723 GCF_036961605.1 Streptomyces sp. KLMMK | reverse complement strand
GGTCAGCGGTCCGCCGTGCGCGTCCTGCGCACGGCGACCGTCACCAGCGCTCCGCCCGCCGCCAGGAAGGCAACTCCCCCGAATACGTAGGGAGTGGTGTCGACACTGCCCGAGGCGGCCAGGGAAAGCTGCTGCTCAGAGCCTTGTGCAGGGGGTGCCGCGAGGCGGGCTTCCGGGGCGGGCCGGTCCGTCCGTTCGACCGTCGCGTTCGCGGTCGGCATGAACCACACCGCACACAGGAGCGACCCTGCGGCGACAGCGGTCAGCAGCGGTCGGCGTGCGGTCACGGATGAAACCCCCTCGGCGCGGCAGATTTTGAGGGCGCGGCGGATCCGCCGCGCCCGGGCTGACTCGATGTCAGTGACCCGATGGTAGTGATACGAACGCCCCTGAGGAAGCCATGGGTTTCCGGCGGTCACTGCCGCCCCGCGCCCCGCAACCACCCCCGTCCCTATCAGGACCCCCGCTATCATGGCGCCCCTCCGAGGGGCTCTGTAGGCGTGGCCTTCCCCACATTCTCCAAGGGTGTGGAACGGACGAACCGGTGCAGGCGTTCCTTGAAGTAGTAGCCGGGAATCGTGCTGCCCCACGGTTCGGCTCGGGGATAGGGGCCGCAGGAGCAATGGAGAAGCGTGTGATGACGTACGGCAAGCGCCGCAAGGCTCTCGTGGCCGCGGCCGCTGTGCTCGGCGGTGTACTGACCCTCACCGCCTGCGGCGGTGGCGACGACGACGGCGGCAAGAGCAGCTCCAGCGGCAGCGGCAAGGAGCAGAACAAGGTCGACGCCGCGGCCGCGAAGGAAGCCTCCAAGGCGCAGATCAAGATCGCGCAGAAGGACGGCTCCGCCAACGCCGGCATCGCGGCGGACAACGCCAAGGTCACTGTCAGTGACGGTACGCTCACCAGCGTCAAGATGACGACGGACAAGGGCACCCCGGTCGAGGGCACGATATCGCCGGACAAGACGTCCTGGCAGCCCAAGGCGCAGCTCGAGCGCTCGACCAAGTACAAGATCGTGGTCGAGGCGGTCGACTCCGACAAGCGCAAGGCCACGGAGAACTCCTCGTTCACCACGGTCTCGCCCACCAACAGCTTCATCGGCTCCTTCACGCCGGAGGACGGCTCGACCGTCGGCGTCGGCATGCCCGTGTCGATCAACTTCGACAAGCCGATCAAGGACCGCAAGGCCGTCCAGTCGCACATCGAGGTGAACTCGAGCAGCGGCCAGAAGGTCGTCGGCCACTGGTTCGGCGACCAGCGCATCGACTTCCGCCCCCAGGACTACTGGAAGGCCAACTCCCAGGTCACCCTGAAGCTCAACCTGGACGGCGTCGAGGGCGCCCCGGGCGTCAAGGGCGTCCAGAAGAAGACCATCTCCTTCAAGATCGGTTACGCCCAGGTCTCCACGGTGGACACCAAGTCCCACCAGATGACGGTCGTCCGGGACGGCAAGACCATCAAGACCATCCCGATCTCGGCCGGCAGCCCCGAGAACCCCACGTACAACGGCAAGATGGTGATCTCCGAGAAGTTCAAGGAGACCCGGATGGACGGCTCCACCGTCGGCTTCACCAAGGGCGACGGCAAGGGCGAGTACGACATCAAGGACGTGCCGCACGCCATGCGCCTGTCCACCTCCGGCACCTTCATCCACGGCAACTACTGGGGCAGCGGCATCTTCGGCACGGCCAACACCAGCCACGGCTGCATCGGCCTGCAGGACAAGCAGGGCGCCGACGACCCCAACACCTCGGGCGCCTGGTTCTTCAGCAACTCCCAGATCGGTGACGTCGTCGAGGTGAAGAACTCGCCCGACAAGACCATCGCTCCGGAGAACGGCCTCAACGGCTGGAACATGGACTGGAACGCGTGGGTCGCGGGGAGCGCCACGGGTTCCTGATCCTCAGGGGTCCCGGCTGCTGCCGGGTCTTCGACCGCCGGACGCCGGGCGGGCTGGTTTTCCCAGCCCCGCCCGGCGTTTGCGTTGCGGCGGGTTGTTGCGGCGGCAAAAACCGCACGACAACCCCAGGTGGGGTACGTACCGTGCGCTGGATGAGCGAACTTCTGCGATCAGGCGTCGAGCGCCTGGGGGCCGCCCCTTCCGAGGAGGAGATCGACGCCTGGCACGCCGTCGTCACCGCCGCGCACGCCCACGACCTGCCGGCCGGGGTGCCGGGGCCGGGGCGGGTGGAGACGGCCGGCCAGCTGCGGATCCCCGCCTCGCGCAGCAGGATCGTCCGGCTGGTGGTCCCGCTGCCCGGCGGCGGGCCCGGTTACGCGGGCGTCGCCCTCCTGCGGCTCTTCGAGGACGACCTGAACCGCACCACCGCCTGGATCGGACGGCTCGCCGTCCGGCCCGACCACCGGCGGCGCGGCATCGGCACGCTGCTGTGGCGGGAGATACAGGCCGTCCTGGAGCGTGAGCAGCGGCAGTCGGTGAGCGTGGAGGTCGAAATCGGCGGCGAGGGCGAGCAGTTCGCCAGGAACCGCGGGTTCGCGTGCGGGCTGCAGCTCGTCCTGTACGTCCAGCGGGTCGCCGAGGTCACCGAGGTCGCCAACGAGGTCGCCGGTGAGGGTGCCGGCCAGGCTGCCGGCGAGGCCGCGGAGGGGATCGCCGATGACGCCGCCGGGCCGGAGCTGCCCGACGGCTACCGCTTCGTGGAGTGGGCGGGCGCCGTACCCGCCGGGTACGCCGCGGCGTTCGCCGGCGTCAGGAACGCCATGGCCGACGCCCCGATGGGCGAGCTGGACCAGGAGCCCATGCGCTGGGACGCGGAGAGCATCACCGCCGCCCAGAGCGCGTACGGGGAGCGCGGGGGCGCCCTGTTCACGGTCGTCGCCGAGGCTCCCGACGGGACGTACGCGGCCCTCACGGAGGTCGGCCGGCGCTCGCCCGACGACGTCCGTGCGCAGCAGTACGAGACCGCCGTGGCGCCCGCCCACCGGGGTCTGGGCCTCGGACGCGCCGTCAAGCTGCGCATGCTGCAGCTGCTGCGCGCGCAGGAGCCCCCCGTGCGGGAGATTGCCACGCACGTCGCCGACGACAACGGTCCGATGCGCGCCGTCAACAAGATGCTGGGCTACCGGCCGGAGCGGTCCGTCGGGATCTTCCAGACGCGGGTGCCGGGCGAGGTGCTGCAGGCGCTGCGGGGCGGCGGGGACGGCGGTGGCCGGGACGGCGATGGCCGGGATGGCGGCGGCCGGGATGGCGGCGGCGGGGATGGGGGCGGCCGGGACGGCGATGGCCGCGACGGCGGTGGCCGGGATGACGCAGGGGACTCCCCGGGACGGCCTGCGGAATGGTAGCCTCCGCGCGCTGACCTGGGCAGTAACCCCCGGCGACCCGGCCGTCACGGACAATGTCACGGACAATGGGCCGTACCGGGGTACCGCCGTAGCGCCGTACGCCGTATCGCAGCGACCTCTCCGTCGCGGTGATCCGTCGTGCGTCATGCAAGGAAGAGAGTTCCGTGGCCGAACGCAGGAAGCAGCAGCAAGAGCGGCGGCAGGAGCGGCTGGAGGACACCGCCCTCCTGGAGTCCGTCGAGACGGCCCTGGCCTCCCTGCGCACACACGGCCCCGACACCCTCGACGACGCCGTCTACGCCGCCGCCTCCGCCCTCTCCGCCGCCCCCGCAGGCTGGGAGGCCCTCAGCCGCGCCGTCGTGCGCACCGCCTCGGCGACCGTACGCGGCTGCTGGGAGCGCGGCTGGCAGCCCGCGGACGTGATCCGGCTCGCCCGGCGCGAGCTCACCCCCGCCGAGGTGCGCTTCGCCGTGGCCGCGCTGGCCGCCGAGGCGCGCCGCTACGCCCCCGACACCCTCGGCGCCCGCTGGACCGCGCAGCTGCACGAGCTCCAGGCGCGGGTGTGGTGGGACGACGACGCAGCCTTCCTGGAAGGCTTCGCGCAGCGCGAGCGCCTCAGCCGCTTCGAGACCGTCGCGTGCGCACTCGGCGCGCTGCGGCTCGCCGCCGGGCTGCCGCGGACCGGGGCGGTCGGGCCGATGCCCGGCGCCGCGTACACCCGGCCCGGCGTGCACGTCGAACCGCGCGTCCTGGGCCGCATCCGCGCGCTGCTGGCCAAGGCCGAGTCCACCGACTTCCCCGAGGAGGCCGAGGCGCTCTCCGCCAAGGCCCAGGAGCTCATGGCGCGGCACTCCATGGACGAGGCGCTGCTCGCCGCCCACGCCGACGGGGCCGCCGCCGACGGGCCCGGGGCCTGCCGGATCGGCGTCGAGGGCCCGTACGAGTCCGCGAAGGCGCTGCTGCTGGACGCGGTGGCCGGCGCCAACCACTGCCAGGCCGTGTGGTCCGCCGACCACTGCTTCTCCACCGTCGTCGGCTTCGACGCCGACCTGGAGCTGGTGGAGCTCATGTACACGTCCCTGCTGGTCCAGGCCACCACCGCGATGCACCGCGCGGCCGACGCCCACCACGCGGGCGGGCGCTCGCGCCGCACCCGTGACTTCCGCGAATCGTTCCTGATCGCCTACGCGTCCCGCATCGGCGAGCGGCTCGCGGCGGCGGTGCGCGACGCCACGGCCGAGGCCGTCGCGCAGGAGGCGCGGCCCGAGGTGCTGCCCGTGCTCGCCGCGCGCGACCTCGCGGTCGGCGAGACCGCCGAACGGCTCTTCCCGCAGACCACCTCGCACCGGCTGAAGGGGCGCGACGCGGACGGCTGGGCGCGGGGGGCGGAGGCGGCGGACGCGGCGGAGCTGGGGTGAGACGAGCGGGGTGGGGCGAGCTGGGGTACGGCGATCCGGGGTCAGTCCGGTTCACTGTCCGGTGTCCGCAGGCGCGAAATAGGCACCCGGCGGCACCCCCACCCCCCGCCGGAACGCCGCCACGAACGCGCTCGGCGACCCGTAGCCGACGCGCCGCGCCACGGCCGAGACCGTCGAACCCGCCGCCAGCATCGGCATCGCCGCCTGCAGGCGCAGCTGCGTGCGCCACTGCCCGTACGTCATGCCCGTACCGGAGACGAAGGCGCGGGCGAGGGTCCGCGCGCTCGCGCCCACGACCTCGCCCCACTCCGCCAGCGACCGTCCGTCGGAAGGGTCCGCCCGCAGGGCCTCCGCGATGCGGCGGGCGCGGGGGTCGGCGGGTACCGGGGCGCGCACAGTCGTCACGGAGACCGGGCGGAGGAGGTCGAGGACGACGTCCTCGGCGCGGTGGCGGGCCTCCGGGCCGAGGACCTCCGGGTCCTGCGCCAGGTAGCCGATCAGCTCGCGCAAGAGGCCGGAGACGGGGACGACTTGGGGCTCGTCCCAGATCAGCGGGCAGCGGTCCGGCCAGAAGTAGAGGCTGCGCAGGAGCGCGGACGAGGTCGCGCCGGTGGCGTGCGGGACGCCCGCGGGGATCCACAGGGCGACGGTCGACGGCAGCACCCACGTACGGCCGCAGGCGCGCACGGCCAGGACGCCGCGGGGCGCCCACGCCAGCTGGTGCGCGGCGTGCCGGTGGCGGCCGAACCACTCGCTGCCGTCGAGGGGGAAGCTGCCGACGGCGACGGCGGCGCCGGGAGGATTGACGAGGTGGGGTGAGTGTCCGTCTGGCGACATGAGTTGACCTCCTGGCCCGTATACGACAAGTCCCCTCCTTCCTAGCCTCGAACCATGCCGATGAACCTCATTCACCGCCGCCTCTGCTCCTCCGACCGCTGGGCCCGCGCGATCCGGGACGAACTCCTGCCCTGGGCGCTGGAGGACGTCCCGCTGGGCGCCGACTGCCTGGAGATCGGGCCGGGTTACGGGGCCACGACGCGCGTCCTGGTGCGCAAGGCCGAGAAGCTGAGCGTGGTCGAGGCGGACGCGGAGTACGCGGCCCGGCTGCGGCTGCTCTTCGGGGACCGGGTGGACGTCGTGTACGGGGACGGCGCCGACATCCCCTTCCCGGAGGCCCGCTTCGACTCGGTCGCCTGCTTCACGATGCTCCACCACGTACCGTCCCTCACCGAACAGGACCGCCTCTTCGCCGAAGCCCACCGGGTCCTCCGCCCCGGCGGCGTCTTCACCGGCTGCGACGCCCTGAGCAGCCGGGCCTTCCGCCTGATCCACCTCGGCGACACGTGCGTGCCGGTCCCGCCGGAAACCCTGGAGGCACGGCTGCGGATGGCGGGTTTCGCGGAGTGCACGGTGACGGTGGGAAAGGGGAGCTTCCGCTTCGTGGCGAGGCGGGGGCCGGCCGAAGGATGAGGACGATGACCCGGGAGGCAATCGACCGGGCCGGGACGTCAGGGAAGACTGAAGCCCACTGAAACCCACCGCAGGCCAAGGGAGTTCCCCGGGCCCACCGGAGGACCCCCAGCCCCCACCTTGAGAGCGAGCCACCATGACCGCGTACGCCCTGGGCAGCTTCCGCGACATAGCCCCGCACGCCGCCGGCGGCACCCACCGCGACATCCTCGAATACATCGAACGCATCCAGGCCACCCTCGACCCGTTCGGCGGCCGCTTCCTCGTCCACGGCGCGGAGGTCCACGTCGTGGAGGGCGCCTGGCCCGGCAACCTCGTCCTGATCGCCTTCCCGGACCTGTCGCAGGCCCGCGCCTGGTACGCGTCACCCGCCTACCAGGCCCTGATCCCCCTGCGCACGGAACACGTGGAGGGCGCAATCATCTTCACCGACGGCGTCGCCCCGGGCTACGACCCGTCACACCTGGCGGCGAAGCTGCGCGGACCGGAGGGCGGCACGCCGGAGGCGTGAGCTTTCCGCCGGTGGCGCCCTGCGCCTCGGCTCGCAGGCAGCGATGACCAGCCCGTCTACAAGTCCTGGAACGGCGGCACGATGCGGACGATCACGATCAGACGGTCTTTCGGCGCCACGAGGAAGTAGAACCAGCCGTCGGCCGCGTTCATGCGGCGCAGGCCGCCCGGCCGTGGGCCGTTGCCGAGGTCGCCGACGTCGACTCCCGTCGCGGCCAGGTCGGTCAGCTGCCCCGCAAGGCGCTCCACCTCGGTCACCACGTGAGCGGGGATGCCGCCCGCCACGTGAGCATGATCCGGGTCGTACTCCCAGTGCCAGTCGATGCTCACCGCGGTGGGAGGGCGAGCTCAGCGTGTGCGTCGTCCAGGATCTTGCCGATCGCGGAGGCGGCGCGCCGGGCCTGCGTTGCGTCGCCCGCCCCGGCCATGTCCTCCCAGTGGCGGAGCTCCTTGGCGAGGCGCGGCTGCCGCTGGACGTGGACGTACACGGCCCACTGGGCGATGAACCGCTGGAGCGGGGCCAAGTCGGAACTCTGGCGGGACTGATCGGCGGCCTGATCCAGCTCGCGTGTGAAGGCGGGCAGGGCGGCGGGGGCGATCTGCGCGATGGCCTGGCGGAGGGCCGTGACGGTGGCGGGCGGCTGAGGGATGAGTGGCTGCCCGGCGGCGGAAGTGGTCATTGCTGCTCCCATGGGCGAGATTCTGATCCCTGGGAGCAGCGTATCGAGTGCGGGCCCGACCGCTTCGCGCGGACGAGTGAGGGAGAAGCGATTCAGCTCCCTCCGGGCGCGATTCCCGTCGGGCACGAGACGCCCGTCCCGCCGATGCCGCAATACCCCGCCGGGTTCTTGTCCAAGTACTGCTGGTGATATGTCTCCGCGTACCAGAACGGGCCCGCCGGGAGGATTTCCGTGGTGATGGGGCCGTAGCCCGCGGCGTTCAGGACCTGTTGGTAGGAGTCGCGGGACGCTTCCGCCGTCGTTTGCTGGGTGGGGGAGTGGGTGTAGACCGCCGAGCGGTACTGGGTGCCGCGGTCGTTGCCCTGGCGGAAGCCCTGGGTGGGGTTGTGGGATTCCCAGAAGAGTTTCAGGAGGGCGGGGTAGGGGACGACCGAGGGGTCGAAGACCACGCGGACGACCTCGGTGTGGCCGGTCAGGCCGCTGCAGACCTCTTCGTAGGCGGGGTGCGGGGTGTGGCCGCCCTGGTAGCCGACGAGGGTGGTCCAGACGCCTTCCGTCTGCCAGAACTTGCGCTCCGCGCCCCAGAAGCAGCCCAGGGCGAAGTCCGCGACCTCCAGGCCCGCCGGGTAGGGGCCGCCCAGGGGCGTGCCCAGGACCGTGTGGCGTTCCTGGAGGGGGAATTCCGGCTCGGGGCGGCCCTTGAGGGCTTCCCCGGGGGTGGGGAGGCGGGGTTCTCGGGTGGGGAAGAGCATGTCAGGGCCTCCAGGGCGTCAGCAGCAGGCACGGCAGGGCATTACGGCCAACGGTTCGCCGGTCCTCGCGATTCCCCGCCCGCGACCGCCAGCGCCCGGTACGCCGTGTACGCCGCGACGGGATCCGCCTCGTACGACCACGGGACCGCGCCGATGTGGCCGTCGACGCGGTGCAGCTGCTCCAGGGCCTCCGGATAGCGCTCGGCGTTGACCAGGAACCACACCAGCAGGTGGCGCACGTGCGGCAGCACGGGGTGGCCGGAGGGGGCGTGGGCCACCGCGAACTGCGCCGCCTGGATCGCGCGGGTGATCACCTCGCTGCGGTAGAGGCCCTGGACCAGATTGACGTCCGGCAGGTGGTCGTGGACGGCGAAGAGCGGCAGGGCCGGCAGCAGGCTGCCCTGGGGCGCGCCCGCGGCGGCGCGCTGCGCGAAGGCTTCGGCCTTCTCGCGGGAGCCGTGCCACTTCGCGCTCCAGTAGCGCAGCGCGACCAGGTGCGCGCCCATGTGCTGGGGGGCGCGGGAGACGACCCGCTCCCACGCCGACTGGAACTCGGCCTCGCCGGCCCCCGTGCCGCGCGCCAGGCCCAGCTCGACGATCAGCGGCACCACGTCCTCCGGCGCCAGCCGGGCGGCCTCCGCGCAGACCGTGCCGGCCTCCTCCAGGATCATGCGGTAGTCCTCGGAGGAGGGGTCGCGCAGCGCCTGCTGGACGAGGAACTCGGCCTGGACGGCCGCGCCGCCCGCATCCTCGGGGGCCACCACCCGCCAGTGCCGCAGCCACACCCCGCCCGTGCCGGGCGCCTCGGCCAGCTCGCGGACCGCCGCGCCCGCCAGGGTCTGCACCCGCTGCCAGCGCTGCTCGGGGTCGTCGGTGCGCGCGAGCATCTCGGCGGCCGGCTTCCAGTCCTGGGTGCGGCGGGCCTCCTCGACGGCGGAGAGCAGCTCGGGATCGGGGCCGGGCAGGCGGACGTCCAGCTGCTCGGGCGGCAGGAAGCCGTACGACGCGGCCGTCGCCCCGGGGGCGGGGGTCAGGCCCGCGTGCGCCCGCCTGCGGCGCAGCGCCGGCCCGGCGAGGACGGCGCAGATCGCGAGGACGGCCAGCAGGATGAGCAGAAACTCCATGATCGGTCCTGAACGTGGGTGGGGCAGCGTAGTGCTACGAGTAGGGCTGTGTGAGGAACAACGCGCGAGGTCCGCGGATCGTTCATGCTCCGGTTACAAGTGAACACGGGTGTTCGGGTGTGCGGAGTACTAGGCTCGGGAAAATGAGCGATCAGCATGCATTCGAGACCCTTGCCATTCACGCCGGGCAGGAGCCGGACCCGCTGACCGGGGCTGTCGTGCCGCCGATCTACCAGGTGTCCACGTACAAGCAGGACGGCGTCGGCGGCCTGCGCGGCGGTTACGAGTACAGCCGCAGCGCCAATCCCACCCGTACCGCTCTGGAGGAGAACCTGGCGGCGCTGGAGGGCGGCGTCCGCGGTCTCGCCTTCGCCTCCGGCCTGGCCGCCGAGGACACCCTGCTGCGCACGCTCCTGGCGCCCGGTGACCACGTGGTCATCCCGAACGACGCCTACGGCGGCACGTTCCGCCTCTTCGCCAAGGTGATCAGCCGCTGGGGCGTGGAGTGGTCGGTCGCCGACACCTCCGACCCGGCCGCCGTGCGCGCCGCCCTGCGGCCCACGACCAAGGTCATCTGGGTGGAGACCCCGTCGAACCCGCTGCTGGGCATCAGCGACATCGCCGCCCTCGCCGAGGTCGCGCACTCGGCCGGTGTCCGCCTGGTCATCGACAACACCTTCGCCAGCCCCTACCTGCAGCAGCCGCTGGCGCTCGGCGCGGACGTCGTCGTGCACTCCACCACCAAGTACATGGGCGGTCACTCCGACGTCGTGGGCGGCGCGCTGGTCACCGCCGACGCGGCGCTGGCCGAGGAGCTCGCCTACCACCAGAACGCGATGGGCGCCGTCGCCGGCCCCTTCGACTCCTGGCTGACGCTGCGCGGCATCAAGACGCTGGCCGTGCGCATGGACCGGCACAGCGCCAACGCCGAGCGCGTGGCCGAGCTGCTCGTCTCCCACCCCAAGGTCACCCAGGTCTACTACCCGGGCCTGCCCGAGCACCCGCTGCACGAGGTCGCCGCCAAGCAGATGAAGGCCTTCGGCGGCATGGTGTCCTTCCGCGTCGAGGGCGGCCAGGAAGCGGCCGTGGAGATCTGCAACCGCACCGAGGTGTTCACCCTCGGCGAGTCCCTCGGCGGCGTCGAGTCGCTGATCGAGCACCCGGGCCTGATGACGCACGCATCGACCGCCGGCTCGCAGCTGGAGGTCCCCGCGGACCTGGTGCGCCTGTCGGTGGGCATCGAGTCCGTCGACGACCTGCTGGCCGACCTCACGCAGGCGCTGGGCTAGCGGTCCGGGGCCGGTCCGGGACCAGCCCCTCAGCACCCCCAGCACCCGCAACTGCTGTTCTGCGCCGGGCGGGCCGGTTTCTTCCGGCCCGCCCGGCGCAGTCGTGTCTCCGCTTCCCCCCGGGCTGGTCAGGCCCCCCGGGCCGGTCAGGCCGGTCAGGCCGTCGGCGTCACCGGCGGCAGTGCGTTGTGCACCTCGGAGAGGGCGGTGTTGAAGCGGGTGAGCAGGGTGCAGAACGCGTCCCGCTCGTCCTCGCTCCAGCCGTCCGTCACCAGTGCCATCAGCGCGCGCCGCGAGGCCCGGACCTCCTCCAGGCGGGCCTTGCCGCGCGGGGAGAGCTGGAGGACGACGGCGCGGCCGTCCTCGGGGTGCGAGGTGCGCTTGACCAGGCCGGTGTCGACCAGCGGCGCCACCTGGCGGGTGACGGTCGAGGAGTCGATGCCCATGCCGGCGGCGAGCGCCTTCACGCCCATCGGACCTTCCTGGTCGAGGCGGTTGAGCAGCAGATAAGCGGCGCGGTCCATCGAGTTACGGACCTGGCCCACGCCGCCGAGCCGTGTCTGTTCGGCGCGGCGTGCGAAGACGGCCACCTGGTGCTGGAGCGCGTCGAGGACACCTGGGGCGAGGTCGGTCGTCATGTCCGAAGGGGTGGGCATGGCCTGGGGCTCACTTCGTGCGTCGGGCAGGGAAGATTGGGGGACAGAGTACGCGGCCCGGAGGGTGCCTGGGCCGGTGCCGGGCAATCCGCTCCGCCGGTACCGAACAATCCGCTCGGTATGCATCGATATGCACTGCCATGCGATCCGGAATCGTCCGGGCGATATGCGTCCGTTGCGACGGTCGTTACGCAAACGAGCTGCAAGACTGGCCTTATGGCCGCACGCGCAGCGGACGGAACGGATGCGGCGGACAGGGACGTACCGGATGTGCCGGACGGGGTCCGTCCGCCGCCGGAGCCCCCTCGCGCGGTCACCCTCGACGACGTCCTCGGCGCCCGGAAGATCCTCTCGGGGGTCGTCCGCACCACGCCCCTGGAGGGCAGTCGCCACCTCTCCGGCCTGATCGGCGCGCCCGTCCACCTCAAGTGCGAGAACCTCCAGCGGACCGGCTCCTTCAAGGTGCGCGGCGCGTACACCCGGATCGCGGCGCTGGCGCGGGAGGAGGGCGCGGCGGGAGTCGTGGCCGCCAGCGCGGGCAACCATGCGCAGGGCGTGGCCCTGGCGGCCGCGCTCCTGGGCGTGCGCGCCACGGTGTTCATGCCGGTGAGCGCGCCCCTGCCGAAGATCGCCGCGACCCGCTCGTACGGCGCCGGGGTACGGCTGTGCGGGCAGGGCCTGGACGAGGCGCTGAGCGCCGCCCGGCAGCACGCGCGCCGCACCGGCGCCGTCCTCGTCCACCCCTTCGACCACCCCGACGTCGTCGCAGGTCAGGGCACGGTCGGCCTGGAGATCCTGGAGCAGTGCCCCGAGGTGCGCACCATCGTGGTGGCCATGGGCGGCGGCGGGCTCGCGGCGGGCACCGCGGTGGCGGTCAAGGCGCTGCGGCCGGACGTGCGGATCGTGGGCGTGCAGGCGGCCGGCGCCGCCGCGTACCCGCCGTCGCTGGCCGCCGGGCGCCCCGTGACGGTCGCGGAGCCCGTGACGATGGCCGACGGCATCCTGGTGGGCCGCCCCGGAGCGGTGCCCTTCGCCCTGGTCAGGGAGCTGGTCGACGAGGTCCGGACGGTTTCCGAGGACGCGCTCGCCCGGGCGCTGCTGCTCTGCCTGGAGCGGGCCAAGCTGGTCGTCGAGCCGGCCGGGGCCGCACCGGTGGCCGCCCTGCTCGCGGACCCCGACTCGTTCGAGGGACCGCTCGTCGCCGTGTTGTCGGGCGGCAACGTCGACCCGCTGCTGCTGCAGCGCGTCCTGCGGCACGGCATGGCGGCGGCCGGCCGCTACCTGAGCCTGAGCGTGCGGCTGACCGACCGGCCGGGGGCGCTCGCGGCGCTCCTGGAGGTGCTCTCCGCGGCCGACGTGAACGTTCTGGACGTCGGCCACGTCCGCACCGACCCGCGGCTCGGCCTGACCGAGGCCGAGGTGGAGCTGCACCTGGAGACCAAGGGGCACGGGCACTGCGCCGCGGTACGGGAGGCCCTGCGGGCGGCGGGGTACCGGGTGACGGCCTGATCGCCGCGGAACCGCCGCCCCGGGGCGGCCGCCCGCGACAAGTGGGGTGCGGCATTCACAGGGCGCAACGGCTGCCCCGAACGTAAAATCGGGCAGTACGTCACCAAGCGGGGAGTACTTCCATGCCAGGCGCCATTTATGCCGAAGGCCTGGTGAAGACCTTCGGCGACGTCAGGGCTCTGGACGGGGTCGATCTCGATGTGCCGGAAGGAACCGTTCTGGGGCTGCTCGGCCCCAACGGCGCCGGCAAGACCACCGCCGTACGCGTCCTGACCACTCTGCTCAAGCCCGACCGCGGTTCGGCCTTCGTGGCCGGCATCGACGTCCTGAAGAAGCCCGACGCGGTCCGCCGCTCCATCGGGCTGTCCGGCCAGTTCGCCGCCGTCGACGAGTATCTGACGGGCCGTGAGAACTTGCGCATGGTCGGCCAGCTCTACCAGATGAGTGCCCGCGCCGCGAAGGCCCGCGCGGGGGAGCTGCTGGAGCGCTTCGACCTCGCGGAGGCCGCGGACCGCATCGCCAAGACCTACTCGGGAGGCATGCGCCGCCGCCTCGACCTCGCCGCGGCGCTCGTCGTCAGCCCGCCCGTCATGTTCATGGACGAGCCCACCACCGGCCTGGACCCGCGCAACCGGCAGGGCCTGTGGGAGGTCATCCAGGAACTGGTGGCCGGCGGCACCACCCTCCTGCTCACCACCCAGTACCTGGAGGAGGCCGACCACCTCGCCCACGACATCTGCGTGGTCGACCACGGCAAGGTCATCGCGCGCGGCACCTCCGACCAGCTCAAGGCCCGTACCGGCGGCGAGCGTGTCGAAGTCGTCGTGCGCAGCCCCGAGCACATCGCCACCGCCGACGAGGTCCTGCTGGGCTTCGGCAAGGGCGCGTCCTCGGTCGAGAAGCACACCCGCAAGGTCACCGTGCCGGTCTCCGGCGGCGCGAAGCTGCTCGCCGAGGTCATCAGAGAGCTCGACGCCCGCGGGATCGACATCGACGACATCGCCCTGCGCCGCCCGACCCTGGACGACGTCTTCATCTCGCTCACCGGCCACGCCGCGGAGACGGACGCCGCGGGGAACGGCGACGGCGGGACGGCCGCTTCCGCAGAGGCCGCCGCGGGAGCGGCCGGGGACGCCGGAGCGCAGCAGGAGGTCAGGCCATGAGCGTCGTAGGAAGCGCCGCCTCCAGGGAAGCGGCCCTGCGCGTGCACGGCGGCATCGGCCGCTCCGTGCGCGACTCCCTGGTCGTCGCCAAGCGGAATCTGATCCGCATGGCGCGCATCCCCGAAGTGGTCATTTTCGGGCTTATTCAGCCGATTATGTTCGTAGTGCTGTTCAGTTACGTCTTCGGCGGCTCCATCGCCGTCGGCGGCAGCACGGACCCGGACACCTACCGCCAGTTCCTGATGGCGGGCATCTTCGCCCAGACCGTCACCTTCGCCACCGCCGGCGCCGGAGCGGGCATCGCCGACGACATGCACAAGGGGCTCATCGACCGCTTCCGGTCCCTGCCCATGGCCCGCGGGGCCGTCCTCACCGGCCGCACGCTCGCCGACCTCGTCCAGACCGCGCTCACGCTCGTCGTGCTCGCGATCGTCGCCGTGATCGTCGGGTGGCGGGTCCACAACGGCATCCCCAAGGCCGTGGCGGGCTTCGCCCTGCTGCTCCTGCTCGGCTACGCCTTCTCCTGGATCGGCGCCCTGATCGGGCTGTCCGTGCGGACCCCGGAGGCGGCCACCTCGGGCGGGCTGATCTGGCTCTTCCCGCTCACCTTCATCTCCAACGCCTTTGTGCCCGCCGACAACATGCCCACCGTGCTGCGCACCATCGCCGAGTGGAACCCCTTCAGTGCCACCGTCCAGGCGGCCCGGGAGCTCTTCGGCAACCTGCCGGCGGGCTATCCCGTGCCGTCGGCGTGGCCGATGCAGCACCCGGTGTGGGCGTCGCTGATCTGGTCGGTGCTGATCATCGCGCTGTTCCGGACGCTGTCGGTGCGGAAGTTCCGGTCGGCGACGGTCTGAGGGCGGCCCGAGGGCGGCCTGAGGGCGATCCGCGGGGTCCTGAGGGCGACCCGCGGGGGGTCCTGAGGGGGCCTGAGGGCGTTCACCGCCCGGAAAGCGCCGTGCCCCGTACTCCCGGGAGGGGAGTACGGGGCACGGTCACGTCCGTGGGGCTCAGCCGGTGTACGGCTTGGCCTCCAGGATGCGCACCATGGCCTTCTTGCCGTTCGGCAGCTCGTACTGGGCGTCCTCGCCGATCTTCTTGCCGTTGACGCCGGAGCCCAGCGGGGACTGCGGCGAGTACGTCTCGATGTCCGAGCTGGCGTACTCGCGGGAGGCGAGGAGGAACTCCAGGGTGTCGTCCGCGTCGCCGTCGAAGGCGATGGTCACGACCATGCCGGGCGCGACGACGCCGGTGGCCGCCGGGGCCTCGCCGACCTTCGCGCTCTCCAGCAGCTGGGTGAGCTGGCGCACGCGGAGCTCCTGCTTGCCCTGCTCCTCCTTGGCCGCGTGGTACCCGCCGTTCTCTCGCAGGTCACCCTCCTCGCGGGCCGCCGCGATCTTGCCGGCGATCTCGGTGCGAGCGGGACCAGACAGGTACTCCAGCTCGGCCTTGAGCTGGTCGTACGCCTCCTGAGTCAGCCAGGTGACGTTGTCGCTGGTCTGGGTCACAGGTGCTCCTCGTCGGTACTGGGGAATGCTTGGGGATACATCGCGATAACAAATGAACGCCCTACTCAGAAGGGTGCACCTTCAAAGCGGGGCGAAACCACGAGCCTAACAATTCCGTCCGGAAAGGGGGAAGAAGTAAACGGGAGAAATTACGCAAGCTCCGCGTCGGTGCAGGTCAGCGCGGGGTGGCCGGGCCGGATCAGCTGCCGGAGACGGAGCGGCAGCCCTCGAGGTCGGTGGCGGCCGCGTGCGCCGTGGTGCGCAGGATGACCGTCTCGGTGAAGTGGTCCTCGCGCCGGTCCAGCGTGACGTCCTTGCGGCCGACCTCGGCGCCGTTCGCGCCCAGGGAGCGCAGGGTGCACACCGCGGTGCGGTCCTTGTCC
Organism: Streptomyces sp. KLMMK; assembly: GCF_036961605.1. Classification (NCBI taxonomy): domain Bacteria; kingdom Bacillati; phylum Actinomycetota; class Actinomycetes; order Kitasatosporales; family Streptomycetaceae; genus Streptomyces; species Streptomyces sp. KLMMK. Next base: position 3,955 of record NZ_JBAMDC010000099.1, on the reverse strand, counting down.
TTGCGGACCTCGATGACCGCCTCCACCGTGTCGTCCGACACGGGCTTCGAGCGGAGGAGCTGTCCCGTCACGTCGGTCTTGGTGATGTAGTGCACACCCGACCAGGCGACGACGCCCAGCAGCCCCGCACCCAGCACGGCGCCGACGATCTTGAGCTTGCGGTCCGCGCGCGCGTCCGCCGAGCGGCCGTAGCGACCGTCGGGCAGCCCCTCGCGTGCCGCAGCCATGATCTTTCCTCCGGGTCGGTGCTGGTCGGGAGAACAGGAATGAAACGCCTCCCGCTTCGGTCACTATAGGAGGCGCCCCGACACACCGATAAGACGGGCCATGACCAGTGACCGAGGACGAAGTCTTGACTGAGCAGCTGCGACTGATGGCCGTGCACGCCCACCCCGACGACGAGTCGAGCAAGGGCGCGGCCACGATGGCCAAGTACGTGTCCGAGGGGGTGGACGTGCTGGTGGCCACCTGCACGGGCGGCGAGCGCGGCTCCATCCTCAACCCCAAGCTCCAGGGCGACCCGTACATCGAGGAGCACATCCACGAGGTCCGCGCCAAGGAGATGGCCGAGGCGCGCGACATCCTCGGCGTCAAGCAGGAGTGGCTGGGCTTCGTCGACTCCGGCCTGCCGGAGGGCGACCCGCTGCCGCCGCTGCCCGAAGGCTGCTTCGCCGTCCAGGACGTGGACGAGGCGGCCGGGCGCCTGGTGAAGCTGATCCGCGAGTTCCGTCCGCACGTCGTCACCACGTACGACGAGAACGGCGGCTACCCGCACCCCGACCACATCATGACCCACAAGATCACGATGGTGGCCTTCGAGGCCGCCGGCGACCCCGAGCGCTACCCCGAGGCCGGCGAGCCCTGGCAGCCGCAGAAGCTCTACTACAACCAGGGCTTCAACCGTCAGCGCACGCAGGCGCTGCACGACGCCCTGCTGGAGCGCGGCATGGAGTCCCCCTACGGGGAGTGGCTGGAGCGCTGGCACACGATGGGGCGTGAGCGCCACCTGACCACGTTCGTGCCCTGCGGCGACTTCTTCGAGATCCGCGACAAGGCCCTGATCGCGCACGCCACGCAGATCGACCCGGACGGCGGCTGGTTCCGCGTGCCGCTGGACCTCCAGCGCGAGGTCTGGCCCACGGAGGAGTACGAGCTGGCGAAGTCTCTCGTCGGCACGTCCCTCCCCGAGGACGACCTCTTCGCGGGCATCCGCAACAATTGACCCCATGATGAGCTCCCTCGCCGCCACCCAGCTGGTGCCGCTCGCCGAAGAACTCGACAAGAACAAGGTCACCCCCGGTGTCCTCGGCTTCATCGTCTTCGCCGTCATCGGCGTGGCGGTGTGGTTCCTGATGAAGAGCATGAACAAGCACATGAAGCGAGTGGACTTCGCCGAGGAGCCGGACGCCTCCGGCGCGGCACCGGTCGCCTCCGGCGAGGTCCGGCAGGGCTGACTCGCGGGTCGCCCTGCGGGCTTCCCGCCGCGGCGGTGATCAGCTACGTGGACGCGTTCCGGCAGTGCCGGACCGGTCTCCGGCCGTCGGTGTGCCGGGGTCTGCCGGTGGATTCGGCACCGCCGGCAGCCACCGTTCGGGCGCTACGCCGTTGCGGCGGGAAAGATCTGCCGCCGCAGCGGTGATCAGCCGCGCCGGCGCGTGCCGGCGGTGCCGGACCGGCGTCGGCCGGTGGGTGGTGTTCGGCTTGGCCGGCTCGGGTTCCTGGCGGGTCCGGTGGTCGGTGTGCCGGGGCGGCCTGCAGGGCCGGACTCGGCACTGCCGGCAGCCGCCGTCGGGCGTTTCGCCGTTGCGGCGGAAGATTTTCCGCCGCAGCGGTGATCAGCCACGCCGGCGCGTGCCGGTGGTGCCGGACCGGCGTCGGCCGGTGGGCGGTGTCCGGTTTGGCCGGCTCGGGTTCCTGGCGGGTCCGGTGGTCGGTGTGCCGGGGTGGGCTCGGCACTGCTGCTGGCCGCCGTCGGGCGTTTCGCCGTTGCGGCGGAGGAACTCTCCGCCGCGAGGTGATCAGCCACGCCGGGGTGTTCAGGCGGTGCCGGGGCGACGGCGGCCCGCGGTGTGCGGCGTCTCCGGGCCCGGGCCCGGCGGTGGACACGGGCCCACCGCCGCCCCGCAGGGAATCCCGTGCGCGAGGATGGGCGTATGCCCAATCGACTGGCGCACGAGACGTCCCCCTATCTCCTCCAGCACGCCGGCAACCCGGTCGACTGGTGGCCGTGGTCGGCCGAGGCCTTCGCCGAGGCGCGGCGGCGGAACGTGCCGGTGCTGCTGAGCGTCGGCTATTCGAGCTGCCACTGGTGTCATGTGATGGCGCACGAGTCCTTCGAGGACGACGCCACCGCGGCCCTCCTCAACGAGCACTTCGTCTCCGTGAAGGTCGACCGCGAGGAGCGGCCCGACATCGACGCGGTGTACATGGAGGCCGTCCAGGCCGCCACGGGCCAGGGCGGCTGGCCGATGACGGTCTTCCTCACGCCCGGGGCCGAGCCGTTCTACTTCGGCACCTACTTCCCGCCCGCCCCCCGGCACGGCATGCCGGGCTTCCAGCAGGTCCTGGAGGGCGTGCGGGCCGCGTGGCGCGACCGCCGCGAGGAGGTCGGCCAGGTCGCCGGCCGCATCGTGCGGGAGCTGTCCGAGCGCACGCTCGCCCTGGGCGTCGCGGGGGAGAAGGGCGCCCCGCCGCAGCCGCCGTCCGCCGAGGACGCGCACGCCGCGCTGCTGGCGCTCACCCGTGACTTCGACGCGGTGCGCGGCGGCTTCGGCGGTGCACCGAAGTTCCCGCCGTCCATGACGCTGGAGTTCCTGCTGCGCCACCACGCCCGTACGGGCTCCGCGGGCGCCCTGGAGATGGTGCAGGCCACCTGCGAGGCGATGGCCCGGGGCGGCATCTACGACCAGCTGGGCGGCGGCTTCGCCCGCTACTCGGTCGACGCGGAGTGGGTGGTCCCGCACTTCGAGAAGATGCTCTACGACAACGCCCTGCTCTGCCGCGTCTACGCGCACCTGTGGCGCGCCACCGGCTCCGGGCTGGCCCGCCGCGTCGCCCTGGAGACCGCCGACTTCCTGGTCCGCGAGATGCGCACCGAGCAGGGCGGCTTCGCCTCCGCGCTGGACGCGGACAGCGACGACGGCACGGGGCGGCACGCCGAGGGCGCCTACTACGTGTGGACGCCGCAGCAACTGCGCGACGTGCTCGGCGAGGAGGACGCCCTGCTCGCGGCGGCGCACTTCGGCGTCACCGAGGAGGGCACCTTCGAGGAGGGCGCCTCCGTCCTGCAGCTGCCCGACTCCGAGCAGCTCCTGGACGCCGGCAAGCTGGACTCGGTGCGCCGCAGGCTCCTCGCGGCGCGCGAGCAGCGGCCCCGGCCCGGCCGCGACGACAAGGTCGTGGCCGCCTGGAACGGGCTCGCCGTCGCCGCGCTGGCCGAGACGGGCGCCTACTTCGACCGGCCGGACCTCGTCCAGGCCGCCACCGACGCCGCCGACCTGCTGGTCCGTACGCACATGGACTGGCACGCCCGGCTCTTCCGCACCTCCCTGGACGGCACGGCCGGCGTCCACGCGGGCGTCCTGGAGGACTACGGCGACGTCGCCGAGGGCTTCCTCGCGCTGAGCGCCGTCACCGGCGAGGGCGTCTGGGTGGACTTCGCGGGCCTGCTCCTGGACACGGTCCTCACCCGCTTCACCGGCGCCGACGGCGCGCTCTTCGACACCGCCGACGACGCCGAGGCGCTCATCCGCCGCCCGCAGGACCCGATGGACAACGCCACCCCGTCGGGCTGGACCGCCGCCTGCGGAGCGCTGCTGACCTACGCCGCGTACACCGGCAGCACCACCCACCGCGAGCTGGCCGAGCGGGCGCTCGGCGTCGTCCGGGCGCTGGGCCCGCGGGCGCCGCGCTTCATCAGCTGGGGCCTGGCGGTGGCCGAGGCCCTGCTCGACGG
>NZ_JBAMDC010000098.1:0-19761 GCF_036961605.1 Streptomyces sp. KLMMK | reverse complement strand
TCCCCCCCCCCCCCCCCCCCCCCCCCCCCCCCCCCCACCGCCGCAACGGCGACCGGTTCCCCGTCAAGGGGGCCGGTTTGACCCGTTCGTCAAGGGCACGTAATCTTGACGGTCGGTGTCTGTTACGGCACCACGCCACTGAGCAAACACCTTCCGGCCCCGCCGGGAGAGGCCGCTCGTCCACTCGGACAGTCACGGGCCCGGGCCCGTGCGAGCGGCTGGCATCAGAGGTTCCTTTACTAGCGAGAGAGTGAGATCCGCGTGTACGCAATCGTGCGTAGCGGTGGTCGTCAGCACAAGGTTGCTGTCGGCGACATCGTCGAGGTTGACAAGATTTCCACCGGCAAGGTGGGCGACGCGGTCGAGCTCTCGACGCTGCTCGTCGTCGACGGCGAGAACGTCACCAGCGACCCGTGGGTCCTGGCCGGCATCAAGGTCTCGGCCGAGATCGTCGACCACCACAAGGGTGCCAAGATCGACATCCTGAAGTACAAGAACAAGACCGGTTACCGCAAGCGCATCGGTCACCGCCAGCAGTACACCGCGGTGAAGATCACCGGCATCCCCACGGCTGCGAAGTAAGGGACTGAGGAGACATGGCACACAAGAAGGGCGCATCGTCCACCCGGAACGGTCGCGACTCCAACGCTCAGCGGCTCGGCGTGAAGCGCTTCGGCGGTCAGGTCGTCAACGCCGGTGAGATCCTGGTCCGCCAGCGTGGCACCCACTTCCACCCGGGCGCCGGTGTCGGTCGCGGTGGCGACGACACGCTGTTCGCGCTTGAGGCCGGTGCGGTGCAGTTCGGCACCCACCGTGGCCGCAAGGTCGTCAACATCGTTCCGGCTGTCTGATCCAACGGGATCCTGACGCCGTAGAGCGATAACGAGGGCGGACCTCCCTTCCCTGTACGGGAAGCGGGTCCGCCCTCGCTGCGTTACAACAGAGACAATTCCGTACTTCCGCCGGCTTCCGGCCGGGGGACCCCCAGGAGGCACACCGCTATGACCACCTTCGTGGACCGCGTCGAGCTGCACGTCGCCGCGGGTAACGGAGGCCACGGCTGCGCCTCCGTACACCGTGAGAAGTTCAAGCCGCTCGGCGGCCCGGACGGTGGCAACGGCGGCCGTGGCGGCGACGTGATCCTGGTCGTGGACCAGTCGGTCACGACCCTGCTCGAGTACCACCACAGCCCCCACCGCAAGGCCACCAACGGCAAGCCCGGCGAGGGCGGCAACCGCTCCGGCAAGGACGGTTCCGACCTGGTCCTGCCCGTCCCGGACGGCACCGTCGTCCTCGACGGCAAGGGCAACGTCCTGGCCGACCTCGTCGGCGAGGGCACCACCTACATCGCCGCCCAGGGCGGCCGCGGCGGCCTCGGCAACGCCGCGCTGGCCTCGGCCCGCCGCAAGGCGCCCGGCTTCGCGCTGCTGGGCGAGCCCGGCCAGACCGGCGACGTCGTCCTGGAGCTCAAGACCGTCGCCGACGTGGCCCTCGTCGGCTTCCCGAGCGCCGGCAAGTCCTCGCTGATCTCGGTGCTCTCCGCGGCCAAGCCGAAGATCGCCGACTACCCCTTCACCACGCTCGTCCCGAACCTGGGCGTGGTCACGGCCGGTGCGACCGTCTACACCATCGCCGACGTGCCCGGTCTGATCCCCGGCGCCAGCCAGGGCAAGGGCCTCGGCCTGGAGTTCCTGCGCCACGTCGAGCGCTGCTCGGTGCTCGTGCACGTGCTGGACACCGCGACGCTGGAGTCCGAGCGCGACCCGCTGACCGACCTCGACGTCATCGAGGCGGAGCTGCGGGAGTACGGCGGCCTGGAGGACCGGCCGCGCATCGTCGTCCTCAACAAGGTCGACATCCCCGACGGCCAGGACCTGGCGGACATGATCCGCCCCGACCTGGAGGCCCGCGGCTACCGCATCTTCGAGGTCTCCGCCGTCTCCCGGCACGGCCTGAAGGAGCTGTCCTTCGCGCTGGCCGGCATCGTCGCCGAGGCGCGCGCGGCCAAGCCGAAGCAGGAGGCGACCCGCATCGTCATCCGCCCGAAGGCCGTCGACGACGCGGGCTTCACCGTCACCCTGGAGGAGGACGGCCTCTACCGCGTGCGCGGCGAGAAGCCGGAGCGCTGGGTGCGCCAGACCGACTTCAACAACGACGAGGCCGTGGGCTACCTGGCCGACCGCCTCAACCGCCTCGGCGTCGAGGACGAGCTGATGAAGGCCGGTGCCCGCGCGGGCGACGGCGTCGCCATCGGCTCCGAGGACGACGCGGTCGTCTTCGACTGGGAGCCGTCGATGGCCGCCGGTGCGGAGATGCTGGGCCGCCGCGGCGAGGACCACCGCCTGGAGGCCCCGCGGCCGGCGGCGCAGCGACGCCGTGACCGTGACGCGGAGCGGGACGAGGCGGACCGCGAGTACGACGAGTTCAAGCCCTTCTAGCGGGTGCCCGCGCCCCCGAGGGCGTGGCATCGCACCCGTCGTCCGTGGTCAGGGCATGACGAAGGCCCCGGGAGGAAACCTCCCGGGGCCTTCGTCATGCTGACGACGCGTTACACGGCCGCAGCCGTATCCGCCTCGCGCTGCGTCGGGATCTCGGAGGCGCGAGCCTCCATCCGTGCGCGCCGGGCGTCGGCCTCCGCGGCGAGCGCCAGCGCCGCCGCGTTGAAGCGGACGAGCGACGGCGGGTCGGACGGGCCGAGCAGCTGGACCTTGAGCTCGGCGCGGGCCTCGCCGAGGCCGTCCAGGCGGGGGTCGCGGACGGCCGCGAGCAGCCCCGCGACCTCGCCGGCCTCCGGGGTGAGGATGGTCGCCGCGCTGACGGTCGGGAAGTTCGTGCGGAACTCCTCCTCGGTCATGCCGCTGGTGTTGGCGACGGCGTACGGCTTCTCGCTGATCAGGTAGTCCGAGACGACGCTCGACACGTCGCTGATCAGGACGTCCGCCTCGTTGAAGCAGCTGAAGAGCGCCGGGCGGGCGGTGGTGATGATCTGGTGCTCCCACTCCGGCAGGGAGGCCCAGTAGGCGCTCTCCCAGGCCGTGGTGGCGGCCTCGACGGTCGCGGCGCGGCCCGGCTCGGGCGTGCCCTGGAGCATCATCCGCTCGATCTCGTCCGCGCTGTCACGGAAGGTGCTGGTGGTGAGGCGGTCCAGCTCGGCCGTGCGGCGCTCCAGCTCGGCGGCGGTCTCCGGGCCCGGACGGGCGCCGTTCCGGGCGGCGTTGGCCTCGCGGATCATGGCCTGGATGCGCTCGTTGGCACGGCCCGCGCGCGGGTCGACGGAGCCGGTCATCGGGTGCGGCTTGTAGAGCAGGCGCACCTTGGGGTCGGCGAGGAGCTCGCGGACGATGTTCTCGCCGGCGAGCATCACCGAGGTGTTGCCGGGGTTGCCGTCCCAGCCCTCCCACGTGGGGGCGTAGAGCACGGTCGTCAGCTCGCGTGCGGGCGCGCCCGTGTACGGCCGGATCGGGGCCAGCTGCGGGCGGCCGACCTCGACCACGTCGCGGTCGTCGACGCCGATGTCGGCGAGCTGGTAGCGCTCGCGGGCGGCGGGGCCGGCGACCCAGATCTCGTCGTACGCCTTGGAGTAGGGGTTGCAGCTGGAGAGCTTGTCGCTCTCGCCGTGGTTGATGAAGGCGTGCTTGATCGACGGCATCCGCAGGACCTGCGAGGTCTTACCGGAGTTCGCCGGGTGGATCATCATCTTCAGCGAGGACTTCTCCAGGGCCATCAGGTGGACGACCTTGGGGATGCAGATGATCGGCACGTCGGTGGCCTCGATCTTCTGCACCATGAAGCGCTCGCGGAGCACGATCACGGGGTTGCCGTCGAGCGCGGCGAGGGTGGAGAGCCACATGTTGGCCTGGTAGGCCGAGGTGGTGCCGCCCGAGAAGTACATGCCGCCGGTGGGCTTGTAGTCGGCCAGCCAGCGGTCGAGCCACTCCAGGGCGCGCTGCTCGTTCGCGATGCGCTTCTTCGGCCGCAGCCAGCCCGCAAGGTGGAGCGTGCCGCCGGCCGCGAGCAGGAGGGCCAGGCCGACGCCGAGCATGCCCCACAGGGGCTTCTCGGTGCCGACGGTGACCAGCAGGCCCGCGGTGGCCGGGATCGCGAAGCGCAGCAGCCGGCGGCCGTGCTGGCGGGCCAGCAGGCGCGGCGGGGCGGCGGTCAGGCGCAGGCCGGAGGTGTCGATGTTGCGGGTCACGAAGGGCAGCGTGCGGCTGCGGCGGACCATGATCGCGGTGGCCTGGCAGGCGAGGTGCGCGGCGTAGAAGAGGACGAGCCCGACGAAGAGGGGGGCGTATCCGCGCAGTGAGCCGTCGCCCTGGAGCCGCAGGAGCCCGAGGAGGATCAGCATGTCGCGCAGCAGCTGCCGGACCATGACGTCGAAGCGGACCTTGCCGAGGACGGCGACGAGACCGGGGTCACGGTGCTGCAGGTAGAGATCGAGGGCGAGCCCCGCCGCGGACGCGGCGATCAGCAGCGCCACGTGGGGCAGCAGCGCGCCGACGAGCTGCGTGGCGAAGAACACCAGCATCGCGAGGAGCGCCGCGGCCTGGACGGCGCGTCGGGAGGCTGTTCCGGCAGAAGGCACTGGGAGGGCTCCTGGCAGGCGGACTAGGGGGGACTGTGGGCGTGGGGGAACCGTGCCTGGGCAACGGTCGACTACCGACCGTATGACGCGGGCTGGTCCACGGGCAATCTTCCGTGACGGCAATCATCGCAAAACAGGGCCGAACGACCACAATCCCAGGCGGTAGATTTGCGGGCCTGAGGCAGCCCGGAAGAGGCGGGCGACCGGCGAATCACCTGAGGTGTGTGCAGTGACTGGGGCAGGGGAGCAGCAAGGGGCCCGTGAGGCGGCGGTGGCGGGCGCCCGCAGGATCGTGGTCAAGGTGGGGTCCTCCTCGCTCACCACCGCGGGCGGGGGACTGGACGCGGACCGCGTTGACGCGCTGGTCGACACGCTCGCCAAGACCACCGGCGAGAAGGAGGTCGTCCTGGTCTCCTCCGGCGCGATCGCGGCCGGCCTGGCCCCGCTGGGCCTCGACCGCCGCCCGCGCGACCTGGCGCGCCAGCAGGCCGCCGCGAGCGTCGGCCAGGGCCTCCTCGTGGCCCGCTACACCGCGTCCTTCGCCCGTTACGGCCGGCGCGTGGGCCAGGTGCTGCTCACGACGGACGACACCAGCCGCCGTGCGCACTACCGCAACGCCCGCCGGACGCTGGACCAGCTGCTGGCCATGGGCGCGGTGCCGGTCGTCAACGAGAACGACACGGTGGCCACGGACGAGATCCGCTTCGGCGACAACGACCGGCTGGCCGCCCTCGTGGCCCACCTCGTCCGGGCCGACCTGCTGGTGCTCCTCTCCGACGTGGACGGCCTCTACGACGGCGACCCCAGCACGCCGGGCACCTCGCGGGTCGCCGAGGTCACCGGGCCGAAGGACCTGGAGGGCATCTCGATCGGCAGTGCGGGCAAGGCCGGCGTCGGCACCGGCGGCATGGTCACCAAGGTCGACGCGGCCCGGATCGCGGCCGCCGCCGGCATCCCGGTCGTCCTGACCGCGGCCAGCCGCGCGGCGGACGCCCTCGCGGGCCGCCCCACCGGCACCTTCTTCCACCGCACGGGGCGCCGCTCCGCCGACCGCCTGCTGTGGCTCGCCCACGCCTCCGCGCCGCAGGGCGCCCTGACGCTCGACGACGGGGCCGTGCGGGCCGTGGTCGACGGCAACGGCTCGCTGCTGCCCGCCGGCATCGCCGGGGTCGAGGGCGAATTCAGCGCGGGCGATCCGGTCGAGCTGCGCGATTCCGCGGGCCGGGCCGTCGCCCGCGGGCTGGTGGCCTTCGACGCCGGGGAGATCCCTCAGCTGCTCGGCCGCTCCACCCGCGACCTGGCCCGGGAGCTCGGGCCCGAGTACGAGCGCGAGGTCGTGCACCGCGACGACCTCGTCGTGCTGCGCCGCTGACGGGCGTCGAACACGGCGCGACAGGGTGGCGACAGAGTGTGGTAAGTCCAGCCTTTCCATGGGGCCTTTCCGTGAAAACGCCACGCGGCCGCCCGCAGACTGGTCAACTTTGATGCGAGGCACATGCGGGGCGCCGGTCCGGGCAGGCGGGTTCCCGCGTACCACCGCTCCGCCGCACGCACGCGGAGCAGCGAGCAACAGGAGGCCGCCGGTGAGACGAGGGCGCCCAGGGGCGCTGCCCCGCGCTGGAGGCACGCCCCCAGCCACGGCTGTGGGCTCCTCCGCCCAGGCCCGCGGGGCCGTGGGAGAGCCGCGCACGCTGACCAGCGTCGGGGGCGGGGGCGGGAGCGATCCGGTGGAAGTGTCCCGGCTGTGGCACATCACCCTGAGCGTCTCGGGCGCCGAGGCGCCGCTCGCCGAGGTCCGGCGGGCGCTGGAGCAGCTCGCCCACGACCACCCCTTCCTGCTGACCAGCCGCTACGCCCACGACCACGCCGAGATCCGCTACTGGGAGGAGGCGCGCGACCTGCACGACGCCGCGGCGGTCGCGCTCCGGCTGTGGGGCGAGCACCGCTCGACGGCCCGGCTCCCGCCGTGGGAGATCGTGGGCCTGGAGGTCATCGACCGGGAGACCTACCACCACCGCATCGCGGAGGGCTACGGCCCGCTGCCGGCCACACCGGTGGGGGTGCACCCGTTCTGAACGGCCCCCGACGCTGCCGGGCCCGGCGGGAATCCCCCCCCGCCGCCACGGCGCGCAACCCCCGCCTGGGGGTCCGGCGGTGCCGGACGGGCTCCGGCCGGCCGGGTGCCGGATCCCGCGAACCGCCTGGCCCGGCGCCCGTGGCGACGGAGGCAACCGCGTCCGTAGCGCGGACGCCGCGTCCACAGTCCGGAACGCGTGGTGGCTCCCGGCCCCACGCGACTACGCTTCCAGCCATGAGCAGCGTTTTCCCCTCCCCCCTCGCCGACCCGATGCCGCAGTCCCCGGTGCTCCGCGCCGCCTACCGCGCCCGCGCCGCCGCCGCGGACCTGGCGCCACTGCCGCGCTCGGTGAAGGACGAGGCGCTGCTGGCGATCGCCGACGCCCTCGAGGTGCGGACGAAGGAGATCGTCGAGGCCAACGCCGAGGACGTGGCCAAGGCCCGTGCCGCCGGGACGAGCGAGAGCGTCGTCGACCGGCTGACCCTCACCCCGGAGCGGGTGCGGGCCATCGCCAAGGACGTCCGCGGCGTCGTCGCCCTGCCCGACCCGGTGGGCGAGGTCGTCCGCGGCTCCACCCTCCCCAACGGCATCGACCTGCGCCAGGTCCGGGTGCCGCTCGGCGTCGTCGGGATCATCTACGAGGCCCGGCCCAACGTGACCGTCGACGCGGCCGCCCTGTGCCTGAAGTCGGGCAACGCCGTCCTGCTGCGGGGCTCGTCCTCCGCGTACGCCTCCAACACCGCGCTCGTGCGCGTCATCCGCGACGCCGTGGGCGGGGCGGGCCTGCCGGCCGACGCCGTGCAGCTGGTGCCGGGCGAGAGCCGCGACTCGGTGCGGGAGCTGATGCGCGCCCGCGGCATGGTCGACGTGCTGATCCCGCGCGGCGGCGCCTCCCTGATCCGCACCGTCGTCGAGGAGTCCACGGTCCCCGTGATCGAGACGGGCACCGGCAACTGCCACGTGTACGTGGACGCCCGGGCGGACCTGGACATGGCCGTGGAGATCCTCGTCAACTCCAAGGCGCAGCGCGTGAGCGTGTGCAACGCGGCCGAGACCCTCCTCGTCCACCAGGACATCGCGCAGGAGTTCCTGCCGAAGGCGCTCGCCGCCCTGGCGGAGGCCGGGGTGACCGTGCACGGCTGCGAGCGCGTCCTCGCGCTGGCCGAGGGAAGCCCGGCCACCGTGGTGCCGGCGACCGTCGAGGACTGGGAGACCGAGTACCTGTCGTACGACATCGCCGCGGCGGTCGTGGACGACCTGGACGCCGCCGTCCGCCACATCCGGCTGTGGTCCTCCGGCCACACCGAGGCCATCGTCACCACCTCGCAGGCCGCCGCCCGCCGCTTCACCCAGCTCGTGGACTCGACGACCGTCGCGGTCAACGCCTCGACGCGGTTCACGGACGGCAGCCAGTTCGGCTTCGGCGCCGAGATCGGCATCTCCACGCAGAAGCTCCACGCGCGCGGTCCGATGGGCCTGCCCGAGCTGACCTCGACGAAGTACATCGTCACGGGCGACGGCCACGTGCGCGGCGGCGGGCTTCCCGCGAGCTGAATTCCCCTACGGGCCGCACGGATTGACCCTTCCGGGGCTACGCTGGACGAGTGCCGGACGACGTGGGGGGCCAGCCGTTCCCGGACGGCGAGGAGCCCGACAGCTACCGCAGCGGGGACGATCCCTTCGCCTCCGTGGTCTTCGACGAGGAGTTCGTGCGGTCCGCCAGGATCCACGAGCCCTCCGCGGTCGAGCGGATGCTCGCCGCCGACCGGGCCCGCGCCGAGAGCGAGACCTCGCAGTCCGCTCAGCGCTCCCGGTCCGGCGGCGGCTCCGCCGACGACGATCCCTACGACGACTACGAGGACGGCTTCGGCGGCGCCGCGCCCGGGTACCACCCGGGCCGTGCGGGCACCTGGCCCACCCTCAGCCACGACCTCGACCCCGACGACGCCTACGGGCCGTACGGCCGCCACGGCGGCCTCCGGAGGCCCTACCGGGGCCATGCCCGCTGGCACCGCCCGGTGGCCTGGGTGCTCGCCGTGGTGATGGGCATAGGCGTGGTGGCCCTCGCCTTCGCCGCCGTCTACCGCAGCGCCTCCTCGGGCAATCGGCCGAGCTCCGATCCGCCGCCCGCGACCAGCGGGGTGGACGCCCCGGCAGGGGCGCGGCCGGGCCCGCTGCCCTCCGTATCGGCGGACTCCGAGCCTCCGGTGGCCTCGGCGGTGCCCCGGCCCTGAGGGACGCCGGAAACCACCGGCCCGGGGCCACGGGCTCACCGCCCGCAACCGCTGTGACCAGCACATATGTGCGTGGCCCCGGCAGGCAGATTTTCTTCGGAACTTGTCGTGTACCAGGGCGTTTACCAAAGCCCCGGCAGACCTACTCTTGATGTATGGACGGGCCTGGAGACCCCCCTGAGGGCACGCCCGAGGGTGTCCCGGCAGGTGGGGACGACGAATACCGATCCGTCGTCTTCGACGAATCGTTCGTGCGCGCTGCCCGGCTCCAGGAGCTCTCCGCCAGCGAGCGCATGGGTGACCACGCGCTCGCGGTCCGCAACCGCCACCTGTGGTCCCGGGTCAGCACCTCACGCCAGGTGATCGTCCTGGTGATCCTCATAGCCCTGGCCTTCGGCACGGCCGTCTACATGGGATTGCGCCATCCCTACAAGGACCCCGTCGTGCCCGCCGCCGAGCCCATGCGGGCCACGCTCGTCCCGCTCGCGCCGCACGACCCGGTGCCCGGCGGCAGCGCGCAGGAGCTGTTCGACCACAGCTCGGCCGCGCAGTTCCGGCTGGGCGCCGAAGGCATCAACCTGCCCGCCGCGCGCAGCACCCAGCACTTCTCCGAGAGCCAGGTGATGGCGGCCCTCGCCGCGGCCAAGGAGTACACGGTGAAGTCGGCGCTCGACCCGGCCGTGCTCACCGGCGGCACCCAGCGGAGCGTCCGGCTGCTGCTGGACCCCGCCCAGCTCGACCAGTTCGACCGCAGCTTCGACCGGCCCGCGGACGACGGGCGGCACGCGGCCACCGGCTGGCTCGTGCGCTTCGACCCCGCCCAGGTGGCCCTGGTCGACACGCCCGTGCGCACCCGCGGCGTCTTCTCGATCGCCGAGAGCGGCCCGGCCACGCTGGAGGTCTCGGCCGACCACACCTTCGTCTACGCCCTCCGCCCGGCGAAGGAGGCGGCCGACCGCAGTGTGAACGCGGACAAGTCGTCGCTGTTCACCGTGCGGCGGGCGATGAAGTTCCGCTTCGACCGGGAAGGGCTGCAGGAGCACCACCTGATCGTCGTGCAGAGCTACGTACAGGCCGGGCCCGAGTCCTGCTCGGCCGACGACGAGGTCTATCTGCGGCCGCTGCTGGCCGGCCAGAAGCCCGACGGGTCCGTCCCGGGCGACACGGACCCGTACGCCACGGGATCGGCCACCGCCGCGGTGTGCGGCTCGCTGGCGGCCGGCGCCCAGCCGGCGCCGCCGGGCCGCTAGGCCTTCCCGCCGCCCTCCGTGGGGCCCTCCGGGCCCCCCTTGGGGGAACCGTTCGCCGGGCCTCCCGGGCCCGAGGGACGCCCCGAGAAGACGTCCTTGAGCCGACCGCCCAGGTCCCCCGCTCCGCCGGCGATGTCCCGCACCAGCCCCATCAGCGGATCCTTGCTGGACCGCACCGACTCCGCGTAGTGGTTCGCGGACTCCCGGAGGGAGTCCGTCACCGACGTGTCCTTGTCCTCCGCGCGCCGCGGGTAGTGACCGTCCATGATCCGCTGGAAGTCCCGGCTCTCGGACCACTTCTTCAGCTCCGCGGCCCGCACCGTCGTGAACGGGTGGCTGCGCGGCAGCACGTTCATGATCTTCAGGACGGAGTCGCGCAGGTCCCCGCCGGCCTCGTACTCCTCGGCCTGGGCGAGGAAGGCGTCCACGTTCATCTCGTGCAGGTGATTGCCGCCGGCGATCTTCATCAGGCCGCGCATCGACGCCCGGACGTCCTGGCCGACCAGCAGACCCGCCCGGTCCGCGGACAGCTCCGACTTGCGGAACCACTCGCGCAGCGCCGTCACGATCGCCATGATCGCGACATTGCCCAGCGGGATCCAGGCCACCTTGACCGCGAAGTTCGTCAGGAACAGCAGGATCGTGCGGTAGACGGCGTGCCCGGACAGGGCGTGCCCCACCTCGTGGCCGACGACGGCCCGCATCTCCTCCTCGTCCAGCAGTTCGACCAGGCCCGTCGTCACGACGATGACGGGCTCGTCCAGGCCGATGCACATGGCGTTGGGCTGCGGGTCCTGGGTGACGTACATCGGCGGGACCTTCGGCAGGTCCAGGATGTAGCAGGCGTCCAGGAGCATCGTGTGCAGGTGCTGGAACTGCTGCTCGCCGACACGCACCGAGTCGGACAGGAACAGCAGGCGCAGGCTGCGCTCGGGCAGCAGCCCGCTCAGCGCCTTGAAGACCGTGTCGAAGCCGCTCAGCTTGCGCAGCGCCACCAGGGCGGAGCGGTCCGCCGGGTGCTCGTAGGCGCGCGAGGAGATGTCCGGGAAGCGCTTGCGCTGCCGTCCCGGTAGCCGCTCCCCGGGCTCCCCGGGAGCGTGGCCGTTGCTGCCGTTGCTGCTGTCACTCATCGAGACCCCCTCGGCGGCGTATGCACCTTCCGGCCCCCACCCTAGGCGCTGCCACCGGCAGGGCTACCGTGGAGACATGTCCCATCTGCATGCACTTGCCGCCCAGCCGGCCGTGACCGAGCTCCTCGCCGTCTCCAAGGACGACACGGGCCCGGGCGTCGTCCTGCGCACCGTGCTCATCGTCGGCGTCGTCGGCATCGCCTTCCTGGCCTGGTTCCTGCTGCGCGGCTACAAGAAGGACTGACGCGCGCCCGGCGCCGCACCCGCGACGCGCGGCACAAGCGTGGAGTCGGCGTGAGCCCGGCGGCGGCCCCCGCATACGATGTGGCAGAAATCTCTGCCCGCTACCGTCCCGGATAGGTCCTGCCGACGATGACTGCCTTCGCCTCAGCGCACACCGCCCTCGCCACCCTCGCCTCCGAGGGCGAGCACGTCGACGAGCACGCCAGCATCAGCCCCTACATGACCGGTGGCGCCGCCCTGGTCATCCTGCTGCTCCTGCTGTGGGTCACCACCCGCTTCAACCGCGACCGCTGAGCGAGCCGGTCCCTGCGGGTCCGGCGCTCCGCCGCGCCCAGTAGGGTCTGCACGCATGGGAGAGCAGACAGGGCCCGCTAAGCGGCGACTCGGCGTGATGGGCGGGACCTTCGATCCGATCCACCACGGCCACTTGGTCGCCGCGAGCGAGGTGGCCGCGCGTTTCCACCTGGACGAGGTGGTCTTCGTACCGACCGGGCAGCCGTGGCAGAAGAGCCACCGGGAGGTGTCCCCGGCCGAGGACCGCTATCTGATGACGGTGATCGCCACGGCATCGAATCCGCAGTTCTCGGTCAGCAGGATCGACATCGATCGCGGCGGGCCGACGTACACCACGGACACGCTCCGTGAGCTCGCCTCCCTCAACGACGACTCGGACCTGTTCTTCATCACCGGCGCCGACGCGCTGTCCCAGATCCTGACCTGGCGGGACACGGAGGAGCTGTTCTCCCTGGCCCACTTCATCGGCGTGACCCGGCCCGGCCACATACTGGCCAATCCGGGGCTGCCGGAGGGCGGCGTCTCCCTCGTCGAGGTGCCGGCCCTCGCCATCTCCTCCTCCGACTGCCGCGCGCGCGTGGCGCAGGGCGACCCGGTCTGGTATCTGGTCCCCGACGGTGTGGTGCGCTACATCAACAAGCGCAAGCTCTACCGGCGCTGAGCGGCACGGAACCGAGGGGCACTGAGGGGAACCGGTGAACGACCGACAGGACCCGTACGCACATCAGCCGCAGGTGTACGGCTACGACGCCTACGGGCAGCCGGTGTACCACCCGGACGCCCCTGAACGTGTGTACGACGCCTATGGGCAGCCCCTCCAGCAGCAGACGGCGTACGGCTACGACCCGTACGCCCAGCAGGCTCATCAGCCCGTCCAGCAGGCCTACGACGGCTACGCCCCGTACGCCCCCGAGCAGCCGCAGTCGCAGCAGCAACCGCAGGCCCAGCCCCAGGGACGGCACCAGGCACAGGCCTCGGCTCAGGCCCGGCAGGAGTGGATCCCGCAGCAGGCCGGCCCGTCCGCCGGGGAGGAGCCGGGGCCGCCCCGGGGGGAGCAGCGCGTCCCGGAGCCGCGGCAGGCGCCCGACGAGGCGGCGGCCGCCCCCGCCGCGGGCTACCGGACCGAGCAGTTCTCGTTCATCGAGGAGCCCGACGAGGACTCCGAGGACGTCATCGACTGGCTCAAGTTCAGCGAGAGCCGCACCGAGCGGCGCGACGAGCGCAAGCGCAAGGGCCGCAACCGGATCGTCGCCCTCGTCGTGGTGCTCGTCCTCGCGCTGGGCGGTGCGGCCGGCTACCTGTTCCTCACCGGCTCGGACGGCGAGAAGGGCGCGGCCGCGACCGGCGGGGGGCAGAAGCGCGACGTGATCGTCGTCCACCTGCGGCAGACCCGCGGCGGCGGCTCCTCCACCGCCCTGCTGGTCGGCAACGAGACCACCAAGAAGGCCACCACCGTCCTGCTGCCGAACACCCTGGCCGTCGCCAAGGAGGGCGGCGCCGGCTCCACCACGCTCGGCAAGTCCGTGCAGGACGACGGCACCGGGGCCACCCGCGACGCCCTGAACACGCTGCTGGGCTCCGACATCAAGGGCAGCTGGCGGCTGGACACCCCCTACCTGGAGAACCTGGTCGAGCTCGTCGGCGGCATCGAGGCCGACACCGACACCGACGTCCCCGGCGAGAAGCCCGGCGACAGCCCGGTCGTCCGGCGCGGCACCGCGCAGAGCCTGAGCGGCCGCACGGCCGTCGCCTACGCCACCCACCGCGGGCCCGGAGAGGACGAGGGCAAGCAGCTCGCCCGGTTCGGCCAGGTCATGCAGGCGGTGCTGAAGAAGATGCCGGACGACAGCGCCTCGGCCACCCGCACCGTGGAGTCGCTCGCGCAGATCCCCGACCCCTCGCTCTCCACCGAGCAGCTGGGCGCCTCCCTGGCCCACATGGCCGCGCTGGCCCGCAAGGGCTCGTACGCCACCGCGCTGCTGCCCGTGGAGAAGGACGGCACCCTCGGGGAGAAGGCCACCGGAGGCGTCGTCAAGGAGGTCCTGGGCGGCACGGTGAAGAACACCGACCGGAACGCAACGCCCCGGGTGAGCGTGAAGAACGCCACAGGCGGCAAGGGAGCCGCCACCTCCGCCCAGATCACGCTGGTCAACAGCGGCTACAGCGTGATCGACGGCGGCACGGCGGGATCCGCGGCGACGGCCTCGGCGGTGCTCTACGCCGACGAGCGGCGGGCGGCGGAGGCCAAGGAGGTCGCCAAGACGCTGGGGCTGCCGGCGGGCGCGGTGAAGCAGGCGAAGGACGCGACGACGGCCGACGTCACCGTGGTCCTGGGCAAGGACTACAAGGGCTGAGGGGCCGGCGGTCGCACGAGCGCCGGGGGCGGCCGCGGGGGCCGGGGCCGCCCCGGGGCCCGCGCCGAGGCCCGGCCGTAATGGCCAGGAGGGTCGCCGGTGGGTCGTGAGACCCTTGATGGGTACCCGAATCCTCTTCGACGAAAGCATGGCTTGTGACCGCCACGGACCGCTCCATCGAGCTCATCAAGGCCGCCGCCCAGGCGGCCGCCGACAAGCTCGCGCACGACATCATCGCGTACGACGTCAGCGACGTACTGTCGATCACCGACGCCTTCCTGCTGGCCTCGGCCCCCAACGACCGCCAGGTCAAGTCGATCGTCGACGAGATCGAGGAGCACCTCGCCAAGGAGCTCGGCGCCAAGCCGGTGCGCCGTGAGGGCGACCGCGACGCCCGCTGGGTCCTGCTCGACTACGTCGACATCGTCATCCACGTGCAGCACAGCGAGGAGCGCGTCTACTACGCCCTGGAGCGGCTGTGGAAGGACTGCCCGGAGATCGAGCTGCCCGCCGACGCCGTCGCCACCCGCGGCAAGGGCGAGGAGCACGCCCGTGAGCACGCCGCGGAGGCGGGCTTCGACGGCGTGGACGGTGAGCTGAGCTGAGCGGCGGCAAGAGCGGCGGCCAGGGCCGTCGCATCGTCCTGTGGCGGCACGGCCAGACCGCCTGGAACCTGGAGCGGCGCTTCCAGGGCTCCACGGACATCGAGCTGACGGGGACCGGCGTGGCGCAGGCGCGCCGGGCCGCCCGGCTGCTGGCCGGCCTCGGGCCGGACGTGATCATCGCCTCGGACCTGAGGCGGGCCACGGCCACGGCGGCGGAGCTCGCCGCCGTCACGGGCCTGGAGGTCACCACCCACGCCGAGCTGCGCGAGACGTACGCGGGCGTATGGCAGGGACTCACGCACGACGAGATCATCGAGCGGCACGGCGAGGAGTACGCGGCGTGGAAGCGCGGCGAGCCCGTCCGGCGCGGCGGCGGTGAGCTGGAGACCGAGGTCGCCGACCGGGCCGCCCCGGTGGTCCTGGAGCAGGCCGCGAAGCTGCCGGAGAACGGCACGCTCGTCGTCGTCAGCCACGGCGGCACCATCCGCACCACCATCGGCCGGCTGCTCCAGCTGGAGTCCCGCTCCTGGGAGGCGCTGGGCGGCCTCACCAACTGCTGCTGGTCGGTGCTGGGCGAGGGCGCGCGCGGCTGGCGCCTGCTGGAGCACAACGCGGGGACGCTCCCCGAGCCGGTGCTCGGCGACGACGACTGAGCGCCCCCGGGGTGCCCCCGGCCCGGATTTCACATCCGGGCAGGTGGCAGGCTAAAGTTCTTCTTGTTCGCGGGGAACGCCGGGGGAAACGCCGGAAGACCTGAGAACAGCGGGGCTATAGCTCAGTTGGTAGAGCGCCTGCATGGCATGCAGGAGGTCAGGAGTTCAATTCTCCTTAGCTCCACAGTTCGAAACGATCCCGTCTCCGTCACCGGAGACGGGATCGTTTGCTTTACCGGCACATTCCCGTGGCAGAATCCGGTCGTCGGGAGCGGAGGACGGGCCGAAGGGGAGGGAACGGCTGACCCATGGGTGCTCACAGCCGGAAGTGCGACTGGTGCGGCAGCGGCACGCCGATCGTCCGAGATATGGAACCGCTCAACTCCGCCTTCCAGTACTGGTGCGTGGAGTGCGCACGGGCGCTGATCATAAAAGGCGACCCCATCGAGACCTACCGCGAGCTGGAAGGCGAGCCGATCTACGGGCGGCTGCTGGACGAGCACTGCACGCTCAAGCGCTTCTACTCCTTCGCCACGGCCTGACGGCGCCGGTCCGGAACGGCCGGGCACCGGAACGCACACGACCGCGCACCCCGGTGCGGCGGAACCTGTGATTTCCCGGTTTTTCCCCGGATTTCCTTCATGTCCGGCAACCCCGCCAGAGACGCACGCGTCCTGAGGGGTGAAGCTGCCGCCGGGAACGGCCGGCGGTACGGGGGAAGCATGCGGAGGACACCGCGTGACCGAAACTGTCATCGGCCCGGCCGGCTCCGAAGAGGCCGTGGCCGAACTCACACCCTTTCTCGACGCCCTGCGCGTCCCGCCGGTCCTGCGGCCCGGCCGGACCGAAGCGCTCCGCGGCATCGAGATCGAACAGACCGCCACCTGGGTCCGGCTGCACTCGCAGCTGCCGCCCACCCGCGTATGGGCCTACGAGGGCCACGTCCCGGGGCCGACGATCGAGGTGCGCCGCGGCCGCCGGCTGCGCGTCACCTGGAGCAACCGCCTCACCGGCCCCCACCCGGTGACCGCCGTGGAGGCGGCGCAGGTGCCCGGCGCCCCGGCGCCCGACACCGTGCCCGGCCGCAGCGGCGCCGTACCGCTGGCCGACGTCGCGGCGCTGCCCGCCTGGACGGTGACGCACCTGCACGGCGCACCCACCGGCGGCGGCAACGACGGCTGGTCGGAGAACGCCGTTTCACCGGGCGACAGCCAGCTCTCCGAATATCCCAACGACCACCGCGCGGTCGCCTGGTGGTACCACGACCACGCCATGGACATCACCCGCTGGAACGTCTTCGCGGGCCTGGCGGGGATGTACCTCGTCCGGGACGCCGAGGAGGACGCGCTGCACCTGCCCTCGGGCGGGCGCGAGATCCCGCTGATCGTCCAGGACCGCAACCTCGACCAGGACCCGGACGGCAAGCTGACCGGCCGGCTGCTCCACAAGACCGTGATCGTCGGCAAGGATGCCCAGGGCAAGAACGTCACCCGCTCCTTCAACGGCCCGTACACCCTTGTCAACGGCGTCATCTGGCCCTACCTGGACGTGACGGCCCGGTGGTACCGCTTCCGGCTGCTCAACGCCTCCAACGCGCGGACCTACGCGCTGCGGCTGGTCGACGAGGAGACCGGTGCGCCGGTGCAGGGCGCGGCCTGGCAGATCGGCACGGACGGCGGGCTGCTGCCGCGTCCGCTGCCGCTGGACGGGCCGCTGTCCGTGGCGCCCGCCGAGCGCATGGACCTGCTGATCGACTTCGGGCGGCTGCGGGGCCGCCGCGTCCGGCTGGTCAACGAGGCCCCGGGGGTGCCGTACCCGCAGGTCATGGAGTTCCGGGTGGCGGACGAGGAGGAGTGCGACCCCTTCGTGCTGCCGTCGGTGATCTCCAGCTCCTTCGAGCGGCTCACCCACGACACGGTGCCCGAGCACGAGCACCGGCTGATCGCCCTCGTCCCGCCGGGCTCGGCCGGGAACGCCCACCCGGGCATGTGGGAGATGCAGAAGGTGGAGCCGGGGGACGTGCACATCCCGGGCGCGGGGGTGATCCAGGTCAAGGGCGCGGACGGCAAGCTGCGGACGTACCGCAGGGCCGCCCAGAGCTTCGACGACGCCCTCGGCTTCATGGTCACCTACGACGGCTGGGAGCAGTGGAGCTTCCTCAACCTGGGCGGCCCGACGCACCCGATGCACATCCACCTGATCGACTTTCAGGTCCTCAGCCGCGACCTCTACCCCGCGGGCCCGCAGAGCCCCTTCGACGTCGCCCTGGGCGGCACGCGCGCGCCGCTGGAGTTCGGGGGCCGGGCGCCGGTGTCGGAGGGCGACGCGGGCTGGAAGGACGTGATCCAGGTGCCGGCCGGGCAGATGGTCAACGTGATCGGCCGCTTCCGCGGGGCGCGGGGCCGGTTCATGTACCACTGCCACCTGCTGGAGCACGAGGACATGGGGATGATGCGTCCGTTCGTGGTGATGCCGGGTGAAGTGCTGAAGTTCCATCACGGGGAGCACGGCGGCCACGGGGGTCACGGAGGGCACGGTCACTGAGGCCGTCGCCCGCCGGGCGGTCCGGCCCGGCGCCCGCGGTCCGCAGGGCGGCCAGGGCGAGGAAGGCCGCCCCGGCCGCCGGGTAGCCGGCGGAGAGCAGCATCCGGCCGCCGTTCTGCCGGAGTTCGGGCCGGGTCTGCACGTCGTGGGGGACCCGCCACAGCGCGTAGGAGCAGAACAGCACGGCGGCCACCGCGGTGCCCGCCCACCAGGCGCGGCTGCCGCGGGCGGCCGCCTCGCGGACGAGCAGCAGCCCGGCCGGTACGCACCACACCCAGTGGTGCGACCAGGAGACGGGGCTGACGAGCAGTGCGGTGGCCGCGCAGGACAGGGCGCCCCAGGCGGTGGCCCGCGGCCCGGACCGCTGCGTCCGGACCGCGACCGTGAGGCCGAGCCCGGTGACGGCCAGCGCCGTGACCGCCCACCACGGCCCGGGGTCGCCGGTGTGCAGCAGCCGGGCGAGGACGCCGCGCAGCGACTGGTTGGCGGTGTCCTCGGCGTGGCCGACCCGCTCGGTGGCGAAGACGGCGTCCGTCCAGAAGCGGCGCGAGTCGTAGGGCAGGGCCAGCGCGGCGAGGAGCGCCGTCCCGGCGAAGGCCGCGGTGGCGACGGCCGCCCGGCGCAGCCACGGCCCGCCGTCTCCTGCGCCCGCACCGTCCCCCGTGTCCGCGCCGCCTCCTGCGCCCGCGCCGGCCCTGCGCCGGGCGAGGCCGGTCGCCGCCAGGTGGACGACGAACAGGGCGGGGGTGAGCTTGATGCCCGTCGCGAGGCCGGTTCCCAGGCCCGCCCAGCGGTGGGCCGCGGGGCGCGTCAGGTCCCACAGCACCAGGACGACGACGAGGAGGTTGATCTGCCCGTTGCGCAGGGTCTGCCACACGGGCTCGCACCAGACGCACAGGGCGGCCGCCGTGAGCGTCACCGCGGCGCGCGGGCGGACGTCGACGAGCCGCAGGGAGAGGTGGACGAGGGCGAGCAGCAGGCCGAGGTTGGCGAGCTCGGTGAGGACGCGCAGCGCGGTCGTGCCGGGCAGGGTCAGCGCGGTGAACAGGAGCGCCGCGAAGGGCGGGTAGGTGGCGGGCAGGCCGCGGTGCGTGGCGCGCATCGCGTAGAGGTCGCCGCCGGTGCGGACGGTCCACCCTTCGGCGCGGTAGACGAGGACGTCGACGGAGGTGACGTGGGAGGCCCGCTGGGCCAGCAGGAAGAGGCCGAAGGAGAGCAGACAGCCCGCGGCGGCGGCCAGGGCGCTGCGGCGGCCGGGGCGGCCGGGCCGGGCTGGCACGAGGAGCACTCCGGTTTCACGGGTGACAAATCGGGCGAATAGTGGGCGATGTTATCTCATCCGCCCAGGTTTCCTGCGGTGCCGGGCGGCCGATTTGGCAGGTGGCGGGGGTCTCCGTGTAATGTTGTCGATGTCGCCGGGGGGAACGGCAAGGGAAACAACCCGAACCCGACCCGGTGGAAAACAGAACACGGGGCTATAGCTCAGTTGGTAGAGCGCCTGCATGGCATGCAGGAGGTCAGGAGTTCAATTCTCCTTAGCTCCACAGGAAATAAGCGGGTCGTCCGGAAACGGACGGCCCGCTTTTTCGTTTCCACAGCCCGGCTCCGGGCCGTCCGGTGGCTAACGCTCCTTGTCCAGCCGGAGGGCCAGCGCGGGGCAGCGCCGCACGGCCCGCTGCGCCCGGCCCCGCAGATGGTCCGGGACCCCCGCGTCCGCGAGCGCGGGATAGCCGTCCGGCCCGGTGCGGACGAGCTGCGGCAGCAGGTCCGCGCACAGCCCGTGCCCCTTGCA
>NZ_JBAMDC010000097.1:0-19826 GCF_036961605.1 Streptomyces sp. KLMMK | reverse complement strand
CCTACCCATAGGAGACAACCGACCATGACAGTCCCTGCACGCCGCCGCTCTCTCGCCCTCGCGGCCGCCGTCGCCACGGCCGCCGCCCTGGGCGCCACCGCGCTGACCATCCCGGCGGCCCATGCGGCGGACGGCCCGCCCGCCAAGTCCGGGCTCAAGGACGGCACGCTGGAGTGGGGGTTCAAGGAATCGTTCCGCCAGTACATCGAGACCGGTTTCGGTGACGGCAAGATCGAGGTGACCGACGGGACGCAGCGCACCGGCGGCGGTCCCTTCACCTTCGTCGACGGCCAGGGCTCGTACGACTCCTCCTCGCAGGCGGTCAGCACCACGTTCAAGGGCGGCGTGCACTTCCTCGGGCATGCCAAGGAGGGCAAGTATGAACTGGACCTCAAGTTCACCGACCTGAAGCTGGCGTCGTCCGACGGCAAGAGCGGGAGCATCACCGCCGATGTGACGGCGGCGGACGGAAAGACCCAGAACGACCTCCCGATCGCGGCGCTCAACATGGAGAAGGCGAAGAAGAGCGAGGCGGGCGGTGTGCTCACCCTCGCCGAGATACCCGCGACGCTGACCGCGGAGGGCTCCAAGGTCTTCTCGTACAAGGGGCGCGCCTTCTACAAGACGGGTACCGCCATCGACTCCGCGAAGATCGTGGCGAAGACGGTCGCCCAGGTGCCGAACCCGCCTGCGGGCGGCGACACGTCGGGTGGCGCGTCCAACGGGACGACCGGCGGCGCGTCGGCCGGCACGTCCGGCAACCCTTCGGGTGGGAACACGGGCGGCGCCACCACTGGTACGTCTGCGGGCAGCACCTCCACCGGCACGACCGGGGGCTCCTCGACCGGCACGAGCACCGGCACGACCGGGGACACCACCGGCACCGGGACCCAGAAGCCCAAGGGCGAGCTCTACGACGGCAACCTCGACTGGGGCCTGCGGAAGTCCTTCCGGGACTACGTCACCGACGGTCCCGCCGGGGGGAAGATCGAGGTCACCAGCCCCGCGACGAAGACCGGCGCCGCATTCCGCTTCCCCAAGGGCGAGGGGAAGTTCGACGAAGCCGGCTCCACGCTGAAGGCGGCCTTCAAGGGGCAGGTCCGGTTTACCGGCCACGAGGGCCAGCTGGACCTCACGTTCGGCAAGTTCGAGCTGGAGGCCTCCGGCAAGACCGGCAAGCTCTCCGCGGAGGTCGTCTCCAAGGCGGACGGCGCGAAGCCCAGGACCGTGCAGCTCGCCGATCTGACCCTCACCGACGGCGTGCCGAAGGCCAAGGACGGCGTGGTGCACCTGCAGGGCGTCGGCGCGAAGCTGACCGAAGCGGGCGCCAGTGTGTTCTCGTACAAGGGCAGGAACTTCTACAAGGCAGGCGCCGACCTCGACCCGGTGACGGCCGCCGTCGCCGTCGAGGCGAACGCCAAGCTCCCCGAGCCGCCCGCGGGCACCGGCACCGGTTCCGGCTCGCAGGGCAGCGGCAGCGGCAGCAGCGGCTCGTCCGCCGGCTCCACCGGCGGTTCCACCACCGGCGGCGCCGGCACGACCGGCGGCGGTTCCACCACCGGCGGTGGTTCCACCGGTGGGAGCCTCAACACCGCCTCCCTCGCCAGCACCGGTGCCAGCACCCCCACCGCCCCCCTCCTCGGCGCCGCAGGCGCCCTCGTGCTCGCGGGCGGCGGTGCCGTCTTCGCCGCCCGCCGGCGCGGTCGCGGACGCGGCGCGGCGCAGGTCTGATCCCCGGCGCCCCACATACCGGCGCCCCCTGCCTCCACAGGCCCCGGCAGAGGGCGCCGTCGCCGATGGCCAACCGTGACCGAACTGCCGTCTTGTGGCACCGTGTTGCGGTGCACGCGGGCCTGGCGAGCGTCGCCCGCTCCGCTACCGCCCTCGCCGAGGCGCTCCGTTCGGTGTGCGGCATGGCGGACGACCGCGGCGACCGCGTCGCCCTGATCACCGACCCGGCCGGGCAGCTGTATCTCGCCACCTTGGCCAGTACGTCGGCGCACTGCACCGCGCACGCCGTCCCGTACGCCGAGATCAGAAATCTGCTCGGCACGTCCTCCGCCCGCCCCGGAGGGCGAGGAGTACACGCTTTTCACCGGCGAACTCCTGCGCCTGCTGCGGGAGGGCAACGCGGGCGGCCCGAAGTGGTCCACGCTCTCCGACCTCTACCGCCAGCTGGACCGCCGCCTTCAGGGCGCGCCCGCCCGGCCCCACTCCGGCAGCGTCGGCCGGATCGGCGACCTGGTCGTCGCCCCCAACCGTTCCTAATCAGTGAGCAGGAGTGAGCCTTGGACCCACTGCCCGGCACTGCGCGCATCCCGACCGGTTTTGGATGTGCTGGTCGCCCGCTTGCCTTGTTTTGTCCCCGTGCGGGCGTGTGGCTCCTGGCCACGGTCCGCGACGGGGCGGCGGGTTTCCTCACGCCCAGGAGCACGCGGGCCGGCCTGGACGGTCCGATGCCCGCATCCATCGCTCTGGTGGGTGCGGGGCGGTGCTGTCCGTCGCCGGATCGGGTGCCCTTGGGCGCGTCGTCCAATCGCGATGCTTGCCGCATCGTGACGGGTGGTTGTGCGGTTCTTGCTGGTCAGCGGGCGCCGCCAGTGCTGCGCGCCCCACTTGGAGGTGTACGCCGGGTCCACGCCGATGACCGCAATGCCGGTTGCGTCAGCCATGGAGGTGAGGCGGGTACGGAGCTTGCCGGTGGGCATGCCGGAGATGAGCTGCCGGAATCGGCGCTTGCGTCCGTGCTTCTCCCGTGTCTTCTCGGCCTGGAAGTCCAGGTCCTCGACCGCGATGGCCTTCACCCCGCAGGTCTTGGTCCAGTTCAGCAGCTGGGACAGGGCATGCCGGACCTGGGCGTCACGATGGTCGGCGGAACCGCTGAGGTCGTAGGAGAAGCGGCGGGGCTGCCCGATCGGGTTGCCGTGGACATCGAGCCGCCACGCGGCCAAGTGGTCGGCGTTGGTGTCCACACCGATCACACCACCAGCGAGGGCGGACTCGATCGGGATCGTCTTCGTGACCGGGCAGGACCAGGACGCAGTGAGGTACCAGCGCCCTCGTTCCGCGTCCAGGTGGATACGGTAGGCCACGGCCCGGTTGGCTTCCACCCGGTCGGCCCACTCGGCGCCCCGGTGCGGGAAACGCACCTTCGAGGCCAGCACGTATCGGCCATGACGGGCGTTGGCGTGCTCGGCGAGCGGGGCCGGGA
Organism: Streptomyces sp. KLMMK; assembly: GCF_036961605.1. Taxonomy (NCBI): domain Bacteria; kingdom Bacillati; phylum Actinomycetota; class Actinomycetes; order Kitasatosporales; family Streptomycetaceae; genus Streptomyces; species Streptomyces sp. KLMMK. Next base: position 16,615 of record NZ_JBAMDC010000097.1, on the reverse strand, counting down.
GCTTGATCGACACTTCGCCCTCGGGCGTGATGCGGATCGTCTCGTTCCCGAATCGCTTGCCGGACTCGCCATCGGCCTGGACAAACCAGCGTTCCGCTTCCCACCGCTCACGCCACTGCGCCTCGGTTGACTCGGCGGCCTGGAGATGGTGACGGGTGCTCAGCAAGCGCTTCCCGCCCCGCACGACATGCACGACGCCGGCCTCACGGTCATGGCGAACCTGGTTAAGCCGGTCCTCAAGAACATGCAGACGACGCGCCTTGTGGAACCACTCGTGTGCGGTGCGGTAGCCGCCGGGAGCCCCCTTGGTGCCCTTCTCCCCGACCGGGAGGGACAGCCGGTGCGCGATCATACGGATACCGGCCTCAAGGGACCCGACGTGGGCGAGCTGCCCGCGCCGGGCCAGCGCCCACTGATCATGCGTGCGCTTCGTGATGCTGCCTGCCCACCGTGACGACGAGAGGGCCGTCAGGTCCCGCTTACGTGCCGCCCACGTGTCCGTGGAGTGCTCCAGCCCATCCGCGCAGCGTGCTTTGAGATCGCGGGAGGCCAGCGCCCCCAAGTGTGCTCCGATCAGGCGCAGTACCTTCTCATCCTCGGGAGCGAGGCGCTTGAGCCGGTCGCGTATCGCCACGCCGGACGGGCCGGCAGCAACGAAAGCAGGGGCGATGACGCGGAGTTGCTTCTTCGACTCAGTCATCGGCCGCTGCCGCTTCCAGCGCCTTCTTCGCCCGGCCCTTGGCCGACCGGTGGCCGTACAAGCGAGCGCAGAACGAGGTCAGTATCCCGGCCATGTCCCGCACGAGATCGTCATCGGCCTCGCCGTCGTCCAGAACGACCAGACGACGCCCGGTCGCAGACAGCGCGGCTTCGACGAGCTCCACGTTCATCCGGCCGAGCCGGCCCTTGTGCTCCACCACCACGACCGTCACGTCCGGATCGGCCAACAGCCGCTTGGCCTTCACGCGGCTGCCGTTCATCCCGGAAGCAATCTCGGACTCAATCCGCACCACCCGGTGACCGGCCCCGGCCGCCCACTCGGACAAACGGGCAACCTGCCGTTCCAGATCCGACTTCTGGTCATGCGACGACACGCGGGCATACAGGCCCAGACCACCGATGACCTCGGGCGTGGTGTTCACCCCGACGTTCACCAAGATCGTGCGTGGCCCTACCCGCCGAGCCGGCACCGGCAATGTCCCCTCACGGAACCAGCGATATGCGGTCTGCGGATGCACGCCCTGCATCTTCGCCCACTCCGTCAGATTCACACCCTGACAACGACACTCACTCATACATGGTTACGCTCACTTACCCGACTTCGAAGGCCAGCAGGTGAAGACCCCTGCTACGCGCCCGCTGCCGGGCCCGGCTCGGCCCGCCTATGCTCTTAGGTTCGGAGAGGCCGACAAGGTGTGTCGGGGGCCTGCCGCTGAAGACCGGGTGCTGGTGGTTGCGGCGTACTGGTGCACGAGCCTGCCCCTGCGCCAGCTCGCCCCGCGGTTCGCGTCTCGAAGTCTGCGGCGGGCCGCATCATCGACCACCTGGGGCCGTCGCTTGCGCTCCAGCCGAGGAAGCGGTTCCGCAAGAACACCTTCCTCATCGTGGACGGCACTGCTCGTGCCCCCTGTGACCACACAATCGCCGAGCAGCCCAAGAATTACCGGAACTCCACCAAGCACCAGTCGTCGACGTCGACACCCGGCTCGTCGCCGTGGTCGGTCGGCCGCTGCCGGCAACCGCTACGACAGTAGGGCATGGGAGGAGTTCGGCGCCAGGGACGCGGTCGGAACACGACCACGATCGCGGACGGCGGCTACCGGGGCACCCGGCCTTGCCATCCCGTACTACCGCCGCACAGGAGAGAGTGAACTGCCCGCCTCGAAGGAGGAGCACAACCACTCCCACGAGCAGGTCCGCGACCGTGTCGAGCACGGCTTCGCCCGCATGAAAGGCTGGAAGATCCTCCGCGACTGCCGCCTCAAAGGCGATGGAGTGATCACGTCATGCTCGGGCATCGCGCGCCCATACACCTCACTCTCGCCGGGTAGGCGAGCCGCCCCCCGGGGACAGGGGTGTCACGTCCACCACGACTCAGAGATCATTCATGAACAACTCTTAAATGGCGCTTTTGGGGTGCCTGTATGGCCGGAAGTTGCTCTTGTTCGAAGGTTTTTTAGGTAGTTATTCTAGGTCGCCGAAAACGAAAGGAGACCTCCGTGTTTCTTCGCAAAACAGCGGTTTCGTCGTCGCTCCTTGCGCTCGGAGCTTCACTGGTGTTTGGTCTTCCGTCTGTGGCGAGTGCCGCAGCTAGCAGCAGGGACTGTGGTTATGCCTCTTATGAGGCAGAGAAATTCATCCAGGGAATACAATACAATTTGGGCGACGGTTCGACTAGCTCGCTTAGGGACGCGCTGGAGAAGTATATATATGGCGGGTGGGACGGTGATAGTTCCAGGGACCCGGAGATAAAGGCCGAGGCACGCCGTATTTTAGGGGATCTGAACGAGCTGTGCGGGTGATTTCTAAGCCTCGTTCCCGTTAGTGGCTTGGCATCGGTTTGCGGTCCGACGTCTCGTAGGAGTTGGACCGCAAGTCCAGTTTTCGGTGAGGTTTCTATCAGAGGGTGAAGCCCATCGATACGGTCGGGTTCAATGAGGCGCGCCGTATGGAGGTCGGGATTCTCGGGGCGCGCTGAGGCTGGCAGGAAATCTTTCCGGCGCCTTGTCGTGGCACGGTAGAATCTATCCAGGCTGGATCTTGTTGATGTGGTGTCGTGTTTGGCTGCGGTAGAGCGCGACATTGTGGGTGGTAGGCCACTTGCCCCAGAGGTATTTTCTTGCGTTGGCAGCTTTGTTCCGCATTCATTGGAATGACTGGTCTTCACGAGGATCCTGGGCAAGGCCGACGTTTTGCTGGGCTTCGATATGGACGGCATCTACGCGGAGCTTTGCCGGGCCAACCCGTCGAGCGTCCCCCGGGAGGAGTGGAAGAACCTCTTCTCGGACGTGGCCTACCAGCGCTCCTGCGACTGACCCGGCTCCTGCGACCGACGCGCCCCCGCGTCACGCGCTCAGCGGAAACTCCCGCCCCAGTGCCTGGAAGACCGCCGTGTTCAGCGCGAACGCGCGCTTGCACTCGTCGATCACGCGCTGCTTCTCCAGGTCGTCCACGGGCAGGGCGTCCAGCAGCTCGCGGTACTCGCGCTTGAAGGCGGCCGGGTTGGTTATGGCCTCGAAGACGTAGAAGCGGACGCCGTCTCCCTTGCGGGCGAAGCCCCAGGTCTTCTCGGCGGTGCCGCGGATGATCTGGCCGCCGGAGAGGTCGCCCAGGTAGCGCGTGTAGTGGTGGGCGACGTAGCCCGCGGGCCAGTCGCGGGCGCACTCCTCGATGCGGGCCGCGTACTGCGCGGTCGCGGGGAGGGGCTGCAGGCCGCTGCGCCAGTCCGGGCCGCCCAGGTGGGCCAGGTCGCGCTCGAGCTCGGCGGCGCGGGCCAGCTCGGGGCGGATGAAGGGGCCGGCGACGGGGTCGTCCGCGAGGCCCGGGGAGGCCGCCTCCAGGGCGCGGTAGACGAACCAGAGCTGCTCGGTGTAGCGGCGGTAGGCGTCGACGCCGAGGCGGCCGCCGAGCATGTCGCTCATGAACGACGAGTTCTCCGCTTCCGTGTGCTGCTCGTGCGAGGCCGTGCGGATGAGCGTGGAGAACGGCGTGGTGGCGGGCGCGTCCAAGGCGGACCTCCGGGTGACCGAGGGGACGGGCGTGGCGTCAGGAAGCCATTCTCACTACTTAGGCTTACCTAAGTCAATGACTTCCCGACGTCCCGTCGGTAAAGACGTTAGCGCCCGGACGGCCGCCGCGCAGGGTTACGGGAGGGTGAGGATCTCCGCACCCGTGTCCGTCACCACCAGCGTGTGCTCGAACTGCGCCGTCCGCTTCCGGTCCTTGGTGACGACCGTCCAGCCGTCCTCCCACATGTCGTACTCGTACGTCCCGAGCGTCAGCATCGGCTCGATCGTGAACGTCATGCCGGGCTGGATCAGGGTGTCGTGGTGCGGGCTGTCGTAGTGGGGGACGATCAGGCCGGAGTGGAACGAGGAATTGATGCCGTGGCCCGTGAAGTCGCGGACGACGCCGTAGCCGAAGCGCTTGGCGTACGACTCGATCACCCGGCCGATGATGTTGATCCGGCGCCCCGGCTTGACCGCCTTGATGGCGCGGTTGAGCGCCTCGCGCGTCCGCTCGACCAGCAGGCGCGACTCCTCGTCCACGTCGCCGCACAGGTAGGTGGCGTTGTTGTCGCCGTGCACGCCGCCGATGAACGCCGTCACGTCGAGGTTCACGATGTCGCCGTCGCGCAGGACGGTCGAGTCGGGGATGCCGTGGCAGATGACCTCGTTGACGGAGGCGCACAGCGACTTCGGGAAGCCGCGGTAACCGAGCGTCGAGGGGTACGCGCCGTGGTCGCACATGTACTCGTGCGCGACGCGGTCCAGCTCGTCCGTGGTCACGCCCGGGGCGATCAGCTTGGCCGCCTCCTCCATCGCCTGCGCGGCGATGCGGCCCGCGACGCGCATCCGCTCGATCGTCCCCTCGTCCTGGATCTCCGGGCCGGAATACGGGGCCGGGGCGTCCTTCCCGACGTACTCGGGCCGCCGGATGGAGGCGGGGACGGGGCGGGTGGGGGACAGGGTCCCCGGGGTGAGAAGCGACTGGCCAGACATGTCAGCGAGTGTAGCCAGGGCACATCGGGGACCATGTGGGCGAGACGACGGATGTGAGGGAGGTCCCGATGCCACTGTTCAAGAAGCGCCCGGACGGCAAGCCCGGCGAGTGGTACTACTGCCTGAAGCACGGCACGGTCGAGGAGGGCCCGGAGTGCCGCGCCGCCGACCGGCTGGGCCCGTACGGGACCCGCGAGGAGGCGTCGCACGCGATGGAGACGGCGCGCGAGCGGAACGAGGAATGGCGGCAGGACCCGCGCTGGAACGACGACGTCGACGGCGCCGGGGGCGGCACCGCCAAGGGCGAGTGAGCGAGCCGGCCCCGGGCGCCACAGGCTCCCGGGGCCGGCACCGCGGCCCCTACGCGGCTTCCGCCACCGCCTCCGCCGCCTTCTGCTTCCGCATCCGCACCGCGTGCTCGTCCGTCCGCTGGTCGTAGGCCATGAGCTTCGGCAGCGACAGCGCCAGCAGGCCCACGGACGCCACGCACGCCAGACCGCCCGCCCACACGGACGCGCGGACGCCCGTCAGGGACGCCATGCCGCCCGCCCGCACCTGGCCCAGCTGCGGGCCCACCGAGTACGAGAGCAGCTCTATGCCGGCCAGGCGGCCCCGCAGCTCGTCCGGGATCGTCTGGTCCCAGATCGCCGAACGGAACAGGCCGCTCACCATGTCGCAGCCGCCCGCCACGGCCAGGAACAGCAGCACCAGCCACACGTTCCCCAGCCAGCCCGCCACGGCCATCGCCGCGCCCCAGCCCAGGGCCGCGTAGACCACCATCCGGCCGTGCCGGTGCACCCGCGACGCCCAGCCGCTGGTCAGGCTCACCGCCAGCGAGCCCACCGCGCCCGCCGCGTACATCAGGCCCAGCGCCCACGGCGCGTCCAGGTCGTCCGCCAGGAACGGGAAGATCGCGGTCGGGAAGGCGAACAGCATCGCCGCCATGTCGATCGCGTACGTGCCGAGCAGGTCCTTGCGGTTCCACGCGTAGCGCGCGCCCTCCAGGATCCCGCGCAGCGACGGCTTCTCCGCCTCGTGCGCGGCGGGGGAGGGGGCCAGCCCGAGCAGCAGCAGCGCCGAGACCGCGTACGAGACGACGTCCAGCGCGTACGCCCACTGCAGGCCCGCATAGGCGATGATCACACCGGCCAGCGACGGGCCGGCGATGGCGCCGACCTGCCAGCGGATCGAGTTCAGCGCAACGGCCGCCGGCAGCTGCTCGTGCGCGACGATGCGCGGCACGATCGCCTGCATCGCCGGCCGCTGGAGCCCGCTCAGCGCGCTCACCAGACCCGCCACCACGTACAGCGGCCAGATCATCGGGTGCGGCAGGAGGGTGTTGAGCAGCAGCATCGCGGAGAGGACGCCGAGCCCGGCCTCCGTCCACAGGATCAGCTTCCGCCGGTCGAGCGCGTCGGCGAGCGCCCCGCCGTACAACCCGAACACCACCAGCGGAACCAGCTCCACCGCCCCGACCGCCCCGACCGCGAGCGCGGAACCGGTCAGCTCCTTGAGCTGCAGGGGCACCGCGATGAAGGTCAGGCACGTACCGAAGACCGTGACCAGACCCGCCACCCACATGCGGCGGAAGTCACGGGAGGCACGCCACGGCGTCAGATCGGGCAGCAGGGCGCGGAGCCGTCCGGAGGAGGCGTCGGAGGCGGGGGAGGGGGGAGGGTCTTGCGCAGTCACGGGAGACCATGCTCCATAAGCGGAAGATCGGGAGCAAACGCTTTTCCGAATGCAAGCCTCCGCTTCGGCCTCCCGCCCGGCTGCTCCCCGGGCCTACCAGCGCGGTGGCGGAGGCGCCGTCAGCTGGTCCGCCAGCCGCGCCAGCCGGTCACGGAACCGCCGCCGCCCGCCGCGCGGCGCCGGCAGCCCGTTCTCCCCGGCCGCCGCGCTGACCAGATGCTGCACCGTGTCCAGATCGAGCTCCGTCGTCGTCGAGACGCACGACGCGGGCGGCGCCGGCGGCGCGGGAACAGCCAGCCGGTCGTGCGCAAGCGCCGACATCTCCGAGCCCGCGTCCTCCGGAGCCCCGTCCAGCGACAGCACGGTCGCCCCGCCCCGGCGGGCGTCGTGCACCCGCTCCAGCAACCCCTCACCCGGCTCGTCCGCCGTCACCACCAGCAACGTCTCACCCCGGCGCGCCGCCTCCAACCGCCCGAGCCCGACCGACAGATGCGCCGGCACCCCCGCCGGAACCCGGTGCCGCACGAGCGTCGGCGACAACTCCGGCAACCCCGACCAGGCCGCCTCGTCATCCAGATGCGCCGCCAAGTGCCACGGCTCGTACGCCTCGGTCCCCACCAGCAGCAACCCGCCGTGCCGCCGCGCCACCGACGCGCGCAGCGCCCCGGCGAACCGGCGCGTGTCCTGCAACCACTCGGTTCCGGCCAGCACTTCCCGCAGGAGTGCGACCCGTACAGCGTCCATACGTCTGGATTTTCCGCGGGCGCGGTGGCGAACGGGGGAGTTACGGGGTTTCTCACCCTTATGGGCAGGGCGGCCCGTTCACTCACACGTGCGATACGGGTTCGAACCCTGCGGGTTGAGTTCCGTGGGTTGGGTGCGGGTCAGAGCAGGCTGGCAGCAAGGGGAGAGGTGGGGGGGCTCGGGTTCGGAGCGGCGGTTGTGCGGCCGGTGGGCGGTTGGCCGCCGTACTCCTGCCGCGGTGTGGTTGGGCGCTTCGCTCGGCTCGCCACCATCGTGGTTGCTCGTCCGGCTGCGGGATGCGTGTGGGCGCGGACATCAACCGGCGTGTGCTGTGGGGCGGCGGATAAGTGGCCCGGGATGGCGGCAGGGCGTCTCGGCAGCCTCACCAGGCCGCCTCCGTCACAGTAGCCACCACTCAGGGGCAGTTGCCCGCCCGGCCGCGACGGTGGCGCGCTGAGCGAAGCGCCCACGACGGCAGGAACCACATCGCGGCAGCAGCCAGCTCCCCCTCAGCCACAGACGGACGGACCGGTCTCCTCACGCAGCCGCATCCGCGACGGTGCGAGTACGGCGGCCAGCCTCCCACCCACCGCACAGCCAACACACCGAACCCAAGCCCCCCACCCCTCCTCCTGCTGCCAGCCTGTTCTCACCCGCACCCAACCCACGGAACTCAGCCACCCCCCCAGCCCACGGCCGCCAAGACCACCCGCCTCGCACGCCGTTGGTGCACCCACCGCGGCGCGGTTTCGCGGGCGGCAGAATGCTCAACCCGTTCCGGACGGCCCTCGCCCTTCTACGCTGGAGAGGTGAGCAGCCACGCCTCGAAGTCCGCGCCCGCGCCCGCGTCCGCGCCCGCCGCCCCGGTCATCCCCCTGCGCCCCGCGCCTGCCGCCCGTCCCAGCGAGCCTCTCTGGCGGAACGTCGTGGGGGACGTTCTGCGGCGTGAGCGGCTTGCTCAGAAGCGGACGCTCAAGGACGTTGCGGACGCCGGGCGGATCTCGATGCCGTATCTGTCCGAGGTGGAGCGCGGGCGCAAGGAGGCCTCTTCCGAGGTGCTCGCGGCCGCCGCCAAGGCGCTCGGGCTCAGTCTGGCCGAGCTGCTCGCCCTGGTGCAGGCGGAGCTCATCCGCCTGGCGAGCCGTACGCAGGTCCGGTCCGTCCAGCCCGTCCGGCCGGTCAGCCAGGCGGCGGCGCCGCATTCGGCCTCGCGGCAGAACGAAGTGCGCCTCGCGGCCTGACCGCCGGTCCCACTGCCGGCCTGACCGCCGGTCCTCACCGTCGGGGCGGCCCGACTGCCGCCCCGGCAGCAAGGCGGCCGCCCACCCCCGTAGCGCGGCCGCTCACTCCCGTCACGTCCCTCAGGCGGCAGCCGCGAACGCCCTGCGGCTGAGGACCGCGTCGGCGAGGCCGTACGCCACGGCCTCGTGCGCGGTGAAGACCTTGTCGCGGTCCATGTCGGTGCGCAGGGACGCGACGTCGTGGCCCGTGTGACGGGACAGGACCTCTTCGACCTCGCTGCGGATGCGGAGCATCTCCTTGGCCTGGAGGGTGAGGTCGGAGACGGTGCCCTGCTGGCCGCGGCTCGCCGGTTGTCCCAGCAGGATCCGGGCGTGTTCGAGGACGAAGCGCCGTCCGGGGTCGCCGCCGGCCAGCAGGACAGCCGCGGTCGAGGCGGCCTGGCCGACGCAGAACGTCGAGATCGGGGCGCGGACGAAGGTCATCGTGTCGTAGATGGCCATGAGGGAAGTGAAGGATCCGCCCGGGGAGTTGATGTAGAGGGCGATCTCGGTGTCCGGGCTGGACGATTCGAGGTGGAGCAGCTGGGCGATGACGACGTTGGCGACGCCGTCGTCGATCTCCGTGCCGAGGAAGATGATGCGCTCGGAGAGCAGCCGGCTGAAGACGTCGTAGGCCCGCTCCCCGTTGGGGGTGCGCTCGACCACGGTCGGAATGGTGTACTGGCTCATGTCGTCAGAGTCCGATCCGTCGCTTGGTGCCGGCCGGGCGGACGTCCTCCAGGGACTCCACGACGCGGTCGACCATGCCGTAGTCCTTCGCCTGCTGCGCCGTGAACCACCGGTCGCGGTCGCCGTCGCGGGAGATGGTCTCCTCGGACTGGCCGGTGTGCTCGGCGGTGATGCGCTCGATGGCCTTCTTGGTGAATTCGAGGTTCTCGGCCTGGATGGCGATGTCGGCGGCGGTGCCGCCGATTCCGGCCGACGGCTGGTGCATCATGATCCGCGCGTTCGGCAGGGCGTAGCGCTTGCCCGGCGTCCCGACGGTGAGGAGGAACTGCCCCATGCTGGCGGCGAATCCCATGGCGAGGGTGGAGACGTCGTTGGGGATCAGCCGCATCGTGTCGTAGATCGCCAGCCCGGCCGTCACGGAGCCGCCGGGGCTGTTGATGCAGAGGGCGATGTCCGTGCGGGGGTCCTCGGCGGAGAGGAGGAGCAGCTGGGCGCAGACGCGGTTGGCCGAGGCCTCGTTGACTTCGGTGCCGAGGAAGACGATGCGCTGCATGAGGAGCAGCGAGGCGAGGTGGTCGTCGAAGCGGGTCGGGGACGTTTCCCCGTCGCCGGCGTGCGGGGCGAGGGTGAGCGGTGGCATGGAGCCTCCTTGGGCCGGAGCGTGATGGCGTGGTCCCTCCACTCTCCGGCCGCCGGCACCGCCCCGGCAGCCTTCTCTGCCTCCAGCAGATTCGCCGACGGCAGAGCGGCGGGCCGGGCTCCTCGGCCCGTACCGGCTGCGCCGTACCCTAGCTACGCCGTGCTGCTCTACGCTATCCGCTCTGCCGCCGGAGCCCGGTCCGTGCCGGCGCCGTCGGCGGCATCGCCCGCGTCGCCGCCTGCGACCACGCGTGACGGCTCCGCCCCGTCGCGGTCGAGGGCGCCGGACACCACCGCGCACAGCAGGCCCGCCGCGGCCAGGGCCGCGCCGACCAGGGTGGGGGACGTCCAGCCCCAGCCCGCCGCGATGGCGACGCCGCCGAGCCACGCGCCGCCCGCGTTGGCGAGGTTGAACGCGGAATGGTTGGAGGCGGCGGCGAGCGTGGGGGCGGCCTTGGCCTTGTTCATGATCAGCATCTGGAGGGGGGTGCTGGTCATGGAGCCGGCGGCGCCGAGGAGGACGACCGTCACCAGCGCCGCCCACTTCACGTGCACGGTGAAGTCGAAGACGACGAGGACCGCCGCGAGGCCGGCCAGGGCTCCGTAGAGGGTGGGGCGCAGGGCACGGTCGGTGAGGGGGCCGGCCGCCAGGACACCCAGGGTCATGCCGATGCCGAAGAGCGCCAGTACGAAGGTGACCGAGGTTTCGGAGAAGCCGGTGACCTCCACGGCCATCGCGGACAGGTAGCTGTAGACGGCGAAGACGCCCGCGAAGCCGAAGACCGTGGTCAGCAGGCCCAGCAGCACCTGGCGGCCGCCCAGGGCCCGCAGTTCCTTGCCCAGGCCGGCGCCCTGCTCACGTGGCAGCTCGGGGATCAGCCGGGCGAGCGCGGCCATCGCCGCGAGGCCGATCGCGGCCACCACGAGGAACGTCGCGCGCCACCCCAGGTGCTGGCCCAGGAGGGTGGCCGCGGGGACGCCGATGATGTTGGCGACCGTCAGGCCGAGGAACATCATGGCGACGGCCCGGGCCTGCCGTCCCTCGCCCGCAAGGCGGGCGGCGACCACGGAGCCCACGCCGAAGAACGCGCCGTGCGGCAGCCCGGCCAGGACCCGGCCCGCGATGAGCGTCCCGAAGGAGGGGGCGATCGCGGAGGCCAGGTTCCCGGCCGTGAAGACCGCCATGAGCAGGATCAGCATCCGCTTGCGGGGGATGCGCGAGCCGAGGGCGGTGAGCAGGGGAGCGCCGACGACGACGCCGAGGGCGTAGGCGGAGACCAGGTAGCCGGCGGTGGGGACGGAGGTCCCCAGGTCGTCGGCGACGTTGGGCAGCAGGCCCATCATCACGAACTCGGTCGTCCCTATGCCGAAGGCGGAGACGGCGAGCGCCAGCAGAGCCAGGGGCATGAGGAGGGGGCCTTTCGGACGGGCGTGCGGGGCAAGCCGTCCAGCCTACGGGATGGCCGCGCCGGGCCGGGCCGCGCTCCTCAGGCCCCGCCGCCCCCGGCCGTCGTCTTCTTCCCGCCCGCGCTCCTCTCGCCCGCGCTCGCCTCCCACTCGCGTCCGATCTGCCGGAGCAGCGCCGGGTACACCCCCACGTACCGGAAGACCTTGATGCCCGCCATGTAGACGGTGCCGAGGAGTCCGTTCGGCTTCACCAGGACGGCCATCTGGGCGTGGTGGCCCCCGGCCCCGTCCGGTACCCAGCCGAGGTGCAGCACTCCCCGTACGGTCCGGTTGGACATCTCGGCGGCCCACTCGTCGTGCGTCCGGTAGACGGAGGTGAACTGGCCGAAGTCGGGCCCGCTGGGGCCTTCGCGGAGGTCGGCGGGCAGCCGGTCCCGCAGTCCGGGCTCCCGGTCGCCCACGCCGGTGCCGGACTTGTCCCAGCCGAGCAGGGCCCCGAGCTTCCAGCGGATCGCGAGGAGCGCGCGGCCCACGCGGGAGTCGACGTAGTCCCCGTCTCCGGTCGCGAACTGCTTCACCAGGTGCGCGAAGTCGTCCGGGCCGCCCGGTGTCGGGAGGGCCCAGACGTCCTCGACGCGGAAGTCGGGGGCGATCTCGTGGATGCGCCAGGGGCGGGACGTGTGTGCGGTGACGGGCAGCCTCATGGTCGTTCCCCCATCGATCTATACGATGCCGTATAGATCAAAGGTAGACCCGTCTATACGGTGCCGTATAGACGGGGGTCGCGTGAGGGGAGACACAGTCATGGGCGCCATCCGCACGCCCCGCGAGAAGTGGATCGAGGAGGGGCTGCGCGCGCTCTGCGCCGGCGGCCCGGAGGCCGTCCGGATCGAGTCCCTGGCGCAGGCGCTCGGCGTCAGCAAGGGCGGCTTCTACGGCTACTTCCGCAACCGGGACGCGCTGCTCGCGGAGATGCTCGACACATGGGAGCGCGAGGTCACCGAGGAGGTGGTGGAGCGGGCCGAGAGCGGCGGGGGAGACGCCCGGGCCAAGCTGGAGCGGCTGTTCGCGATCGTGTCGGCCGCCGCCGACCGGCCGGTGACGAGCGTGGAGGCCGAGCTCGCGATCCGCGAGTGGGCCAGGCGCGACGAGGCCGTCGCGGAGCGGCTGCGGCGCGTCGACAACCGGCGCATGGACTACCTGCGCTCGCTGTTCGGCCCGATCTGCGCCGACGAGGACGAGGCCGAGGTCCGCAGCCTGCTCACCTTCTCCTCGCGGATCGGCACCCGCTTCATGGCCGCCGACCACGGCGGGCGCAGCAACGGGGAAGTGATGCGGCTGACCAGGAAGTGGCTCCTGAGGTAGGCAGCCGCTTCCCGGTCGTGCAGGTGCGCAGGTGCAGGGCCCGGCGCAGGTGCGGGCGCAGGGCGCCGGTAGGTCAGATCCTGACCCGCGCCGCCACCGGCAGGTGGTCGCTCTTCGTCGCCGGCAGCGTCCACGCCGAGACCGGGTCCATGCCGCGCACCATGATCTGGTCGATGCGGGCCATCGGGAAGCTCGCCGGCCAGCTGAAGCCGAAGCCGTCGCCCGCGGCGCCCTGGGCGGAGCGCAGCTGGGAGGTGATGGGGGCCAGGGAGCGGTCGTTCATGGTGCCGTTGAGGTCGCCGAGGAGGATGACGCGCTTCTCGGGCTCCTGCGCGATGGCCCGGCCGAGCGCCTCGGCGCTGCGGTCGCGCTGCCCGGCGGTGAAGCCTGCGTTGAACTTGACGCGCACCGACGGCATGTGGGCGACGTAGACGGCGACGGGGCCCTGGGGGGTGCGGACGGTGGCGCGCAGGGCGCGCACCCAGCCGAGCCGGATGTCGACGGGCTGCACCAGCTCCAGGGGGTACTTGCTCCATATGCCGACCGTGCCCTGCACGGAGTGGTGCTTGTACGTGCCCGCCAGCGCCTTCTCGTAGCGCGAGGCGTTGGTGAGCTCCTCCAGGGCCACCACGTCGGCCCCGGAGGCGGCGACGGCCCGGGCCGTGGCGGCGGGGTCGGGGTTCTCGGCGTTGACGTTGTGGGTGGCCACGGTGAAGTTGCCGCCCTTGGCGGTCTTGTCGCTGAGCAGGCCGCCGAAGAGGTTCACCCAGGTGACGACGGGGAGCAGCAGCGCGATCAGCGCGGTCGCCGAGCGGCGCACGATCGCCAGGACGAACAGCACGGGGATGCCCAGGCCGAGCCAGGGCAGGAAGGTCTCGGTCAGGCTGCCGAGGTTGCCGACCCGGTTGGGCAGCTGCGTGTGCAGGAGCATCAGCAGGCCGAGCAGGACCGCGAGGGCGGCGAGGACGAGGCCGCGCCGCCAGACGTCGCGGTCCCGCCACCGGTCCATGAGGCGCCGGGCCCCGGATCCGGTCCCCTCCGGACCGGCTCCGTCTCGGCCCGTCTCCTGCATGTACGCCTGCGCCATCCGTCGTCCTCAACTCTTCATCCGCTGCGGCCCCGCCCACCAGACGATAGGTGATCACCCGGCGAGTGCGGCATGCGCCGCTTCCGCTTCCGACGTGACACCCCTGGAGGGGGTGTCGGTGGGAAGGACGACACCACGGCGGACCGGGGTTCCGGGCAGGGGGCCTGTCGGGGCGCGCTGTGACACAACGGGCATATTCGCCGGGGTCCGGGTCCGTACGGGCGCCGCCGCGTCCCGTACGGCGGGCGCGCCCGGTCGTCAGCGGGGGCGCACGCCCTCCAGGACCGCGTCGACGATCTTCCCGGGGAGGTCCTCCGGCAGCTCCGCCCGCTCGTGGAACATGGCCCGCGACAGCATGGGGCTGACGATGAGGTCGCCCATCAGCTCGACGTCCAGGTCGGAGCGGACCTCACCGGTGGCCATGCCGCGCCGCAGGACGGCGTGGACCGCCTCGCGGCGGGCCGTGACGACCTTGTCGTGGTACTCCTGCCAGAGCCCGGGGTGGGCCTTGATCTGGGCGAGGACCGTGCGCAGGACGGCCGAGGAGCGCTTGGCCAGCCCGCGCCGGCGCAGCGTCTCCAGCAGCGTCACCAGGTCGTCCCGCACGGACTCCCCGGCGAGCTCGGGGGCGGCGTGCTCCAGGGAGCGCATGACGTCGAGCATCAGCGCCTCCTTGCCGGGCCAGCGGCGGTAGACCGTGGCCTTGCCGACACCGGCCTCGCGCGCGATGCGCTCCATCGACAGCTCGCCGAGCGTCACGCCCTCCTCGAGCAGGCGCAGGACGGTCTCGACGACGGCCGTGTCGAGGGCGGCGTTGCGGGGGCGGCCGCGGCGCTCGGCAGCGGCGGCCGTCCGGGGGTGGGTCATGCGCCTGCTCCCGCCTGTTCCTTCTGGCCGTCCGGGCGCGCGGCGCCGGGTGCTTCGCGGACCGCCCCGCGCCTGGGCAGGAAGAGCGCGACGACGGCCGCGCCGGCCAGGGCCGTGGCGCTGGCGCCGATGAGGGTGACGTGCATGGCGTGGACGAAGGCCTCGTGCGCGGGGCCGATGAGCGCCCTGCCCTCCGGGCCGAGCGTCGCGGCGACGCTCAGGGTGGCCTCGACGGACTCTCCCGCCGCGTGCCGCGCCTCGTCCGTCAGGCCGGGGAGGGCGGCGATCCGGCCGGAGATGCCGTCGCGGTAGGTGGTGGACAGGACGGAGCCGAGCACGGCGATGCCGAGCGAGGCGCCGACCTGACGGAAGGTGTTGTTCACGGCGGAGCCCGAGCCGGCCCGCTCGCGCGGCAGCGACTGCATGATCGAGACGGTGGCGGGCGGCATGATGTGCGCCATCGAGGCGCCCTGGAAGAACAGCAGCACCTCCAGCACCCAGACCGGGGTGTCCTGGTCCAGCAGCAGGAAACCGGCCATCGTCGCGGAGACCATCACCATGCCGGCGGTGCACACGATGCGCACGCCGAACTTCTCGACGACGCGGCGGACGCGCACGGCGAAGAACATGTGGGCGGCCGCGAGCGGCAGCATCAGCAGCCCGCTCTGCAGCGGGGAGAAGCCGCGCACGCTCTGGGTGTAGAAGACGGTCATGAACGTCACGCCCATCAGCGCGAAGAAGACCAGCGCGATGGCGGAGACGGCGGCGGCGAAGGCCGGGTTGCGGAACCAGCGCACGTCGAGCGAGGGGTGGTCCGAGCGCCGCTCGTGCAGGACGAAGAGGACCAGGACGAGCAGGCCGGCGCCGGCCGTGCCGAAGACCTCGGGGTCGGTGAAGTCCGCCAGCTGACCGCCCTTGATGATGCCGTAGACCAGCAGGACCAGGCCCACGACCGAGAGCCCCGCGCCGACCGGGTCGAGGCGGCCCGGCCGCGGGTCCCTGGAGTCGGGGACGAGAACGGCCATCGCGATCAGGGCGGTGATCACGATGGGGACGTTGACCAGGAAGACCGAGCCCCACCAGAAGTGCTCCAGGAGGATGCCGCCGGTGATCGGCCCTATGGCCACGGCGAGGCCCACGGCGCCCGCCCAGATGCCGATGGCCTTGGGCTGCTCCTCACGCTCGAAGACGTTCATGATGATCGCGAGGGTCGCGGGCATCACGAACGCGCCGCCGAAGCCCATGAGCGCGCGGAAGGTGATGAGCTCGGTGGGCGAGCCGGAGAAGGCGGAGAGCACGGAGCCGGCGCCGAAGACGACCATGCCGGCGAGCAGGACCTTCTTGCGGCCGAGGCGGTCGCCCAGCAGGCCGGCGGTGAACAGGATCCCGGCGAAGACCAGGGTGTAGGAGTTGACGGCCCATTCCAGCTGGCTCTGGGTGGCGCCCAGGCCGATGGGCGCGGGGGTGGCGATCGTCTTCATCGCCACGTTCAGGATCGAGTTGTCCAGGACGACGATGAGCAGGCTGAACAGCAGGACGGCCAGGATCGCCCAGCGCCTGCGGTGCACCGCCTCCGGGACCTTCCGGGGCGGTGCGGCGCCCGGGGCGCCGGAGGGAGCGGGTGTCATGCCCGCCAGCCTAGATCCTTTCCGATACGAACCCGTTTCGTATTGGAAAACCTTTACCCCGGCCCGACGAACAGGCGTGCGCGGGGGTCCCTTCCCCGCCCCGGGCGCGCGTGTCAGCATGGAGGGGATCCGGGGACGCCGTCTGGGCGCCTCGAGACGACATCAACACAGGAGCACACCAGCCATGACGACGACGCATGCCTCGAACACCCCCGACAGCAGCCGCGACCCCAAGGCGCTGTACGGGGGCAAGGGATCCCGGCGCATCACCGTCCGCGACATCGCCGCCGCCAAGGTGCGCGGCGAGAAGTGGCCCATGCTCACCGCGTACGACGCGATGACCGCCTCCGTCTTCGACGAGGCCGGCATCCCCGTCCTGCTCGTCGGCGACTCGATGGGCAACTGTCACCTCGGCTACGAGTCCACCGTGCCCGTCACCATGGACGAGATAGCCGTCCTCTCCGCCGCCGTGGTCCGCGGCACCAAGCGCGCCCT
>NZ_JBAMDC010000096.1:0-19910 GCF_036961605.1 Streptomyces sp. KLMMK | reverse complement strand
GTCCAGTCCGGCGGCGGCCGTGGCGTCGGCGTCGCCCTCCCGCCCCGCGAGGGCGGCCTCCGGGCGCACGATCGGGCTCTCCTGCAGCTCCAGGCCCTGTCGGCCGGCACCGGTCCGCAGCACGACCGGGGCGTCCCGGTCGTCCCGGTCGTCGAAAAGGATCTCCGCGGCGAGGGCGTCGGCCGCAGCGGACGCGGGCATGCCGGGGGACAGCTCCACGAGCCGGGCCACGGCCTGC
The DNA here is from genome assembly GCF_036961605.1 of Streptomyces sp. KLMMK. Taxonomy (NCBI): domain Bacteria; kingdom Bacillati; phylum Actinomycetota; class Actinomycetes; order Kitasatosporales; family Streptomycetaceae; genus Streptomyces; species Streptomyces sp. KLMMK. The sequence continues at coordinate 19,672 of NZ_JBAMDC010000096.1, read as the reverse complement.
GGATACTCCCGGGCCACGGTGCGGAACAGCCCGCGCAGGCCGGCCGTGCGGGCGTCGTGCGGCGCGGCGGACCGGACGGCCAGGAGCCAGTGCGGGCCGCACTGCAGGGCGGCCCGGACGACGGGGTACGTACCGGGGAGGTCCGGCAGCTCCGGCAGGTCCGAGCCGCTCAGCGGGCCGAGGAGCACCGCGCCGTCCACAGGGCCGTCCTGCTCGGTCAGCAGGTGATCGGCCGGCAGGACCACGGTCTGCGCCCCGTGGTGCTCCAGCCGGGCGGTCAGCGCCGTGGCGACGTCGCCGGCGCCGAGCAGCGCGAAGCGGCGGCCGGCGAGGCGGGAGGGCGACGCCGGGGCAGGAACGCCGTCGAGCGGTACGGGCCTGAGCCGGAACCGCCGCGGGACTGCGCCCGGCGCCGGCACTGACGGCTGCGGGCTCACTTCCGGCGGGGACCCGGCGGCGATCCTTCTGATCAGCCATGCCGCGGTGGCTTCCGCGGTACGGGCCTTGCCGAGCTCCTCCAGTTCCTCGTCGCTGAGGGCGCCGGCACCGTTGCCGGTCCCGAGGCCCGCGCGCTGGGCGAACTCGCCTGCGATCTCGGCCCGTTTGATGGAGTCGATGCCGAGGTCGGCGTCCAGATCCAGGCCCGGCGCGATCATGTCGAGCGGGTAGCCGGTGCGCCTGCTGATGACCTCCGACACCAGCTTCAGCGCGTCCGCCTCGGTCAGGGCCGCGGGCGGCGCTGCGGGGGCGGGCGCCACGGCCGCGGGCTCCGGATGCAGGGGAGCCCGGGCCGGATGCAGAGGAGCCGGGGCCGGATGCACAGGAGCCTGGGCCTGGAGCGTCAGGGGCTCCTGCGGCCCGGCTCCGAAGTACCCCAGCAGCACATCGCGCTGGGCGGCGATCATGTCCCTGCTCGTGCGCAGGAATTCGGAGACCAGCTCGTCCTTGTCCCCCCGTGGACCGCCCTCGTGGTACGGGGCCGTCACCGCAGGGGCGGCGATGCGCCGGGCCGGTGCCGGCCCGCCGGGCACGGGTTCACCGTCCCGGGTGCGGACCAGATGACCGTCGACCGTCCAGCCCGGCCGCTCCTGCGGCAAGGGTTCGGCGTCGACGGCGTCACGGCCGCGGAACATCCAGCCGGTGCGCACCGGCAGCCCGGCGACCGCGAGCGCGGCCAGGGCGTCGAGGAACCCGGGCAGCTCGTGGCCGTCCTCCCCGGGCCTGCCCACGCAGGCGACGGCCCGGTGCGGCCGGCCGCCGAGGATCGACGCGACGCGGCCGGTGAGCACCGTGCCCGGCCCGGCCTCGACGAAGATCCTGGCCCCCGCCGCGTACATGGCCTCGATCTGCTCCGTGAAGCGCACCGGCGCACCGATCTGCGCAGCCAGTTCCGCGCGCAGCGTGTCCGCCGAAGTGCCGTGCTCGGCGGCCGTCCGGTTGGACCAGACGGGGAACTCCGGCGCGCCCAGGGCCCGGCGCTCCAGCGCCTCGGCGAACCGGACTTCGGCCGCCGACACGAGCGGGCTGTGGAAGGCGCAGGCCACCAGGATGCGGGTCGCGGAGCAGCCTGCGGCGCGTGCGGCCTCCACCGCCGCGTCGACCGCGTCCACCGGACCGGAGACGACCGTCTGGGCCGGGCCGTTGTGGTTGGCCACGACGACCCGGCCGGACAGGCCCGCTTCGGTGAGAGCGCGTTCGACGTCGGCGGGTCCGGCGGCGACCGCCGCCATGCCGCCCGGCCCGTCCGCGTGCGCTGCGGCGGCCGTGTGGATCGCGTTCGCCCGCTCGGCGCTCAGGTGCAGAAGGGTGCGGGCGTCCATGGCGCCTGCCGCACAGAGCGCGACGAGCTCCCCGTAGCTGTGTCCGGCCGCCATGTCGGGCCGGATGCCGGCGGTTTCCAGGAGGGCGTGCGCGGTGAGGCCGACGATGCCCAGCGCCGGCTGGGCCGCCCGGGTGTCGGTGAGGCGGGCCCGGCGCTCCGCTCGCCGCGCGTCATCGAAGGCGGCCGGGGGGTGGAGGGCGGCGGCGTGTTCCCGGCCGAGTCCGAGGTGGCGCTGGAGCTCGGGGAAGGCGATGAAGAGGTCCGCGAACATGCCGGGGCGCTGACTGCCCTGGCCGGGGAAGAGGAAGGCGACCTTGCCGGGGCCCGACTCCCTTCCCGTCCCCGTCCCCCTCCCCGGTTCCGCGATGTGGACGCCCGGTGCGGGGCCGCCCCCGGCCGCCTGGCCGCCGGACTCCAGAATCCGGCGCAGCTTGCCCGCGAGGTCGCCGAGATCGGCTGCGACCAGGGCGACCTGGACCGGTTCCCGGCCGGCTTCGGCCGTACGGGAGGCCGTCAGGGCCAGGTCGCGGAGGCGCCGCGGCCGTCCGGCGGCGTCGTTGGCCTCGGCCAGTTCCAGCATCTTCCCGGCGGCGCGGAGGGCGGCGGGCAGGTCGGTGCCGCGGAAGAGGAAGAGCTCGGCCGGCCAGGCGTCCAGGCCGTGCCGCGGGGGCATGCCCGCTTCGTGGGCGGCGAGCACCGCATGGAAGTTGGTGCCGCCGAAGCCGAAGGCGCTGAGCCCCGCGATCCGCTCGGCGGCCGGGACCGCCCACGGCCGGGCCCGGGTATGGAAGACGAAGGGGCTGTCCCCCTCCCGCCAGGATCGGCCGGGCCGCTCCAGCTGCGCGGTCGGCGGTGTGACGCCCGTGTACAGCGCCAGGGCGGTCTTGACGAGACCGGCCAGCCCCGCGGCGCATTTGGTGTGCCCGATCTGTGCTTTGACGGACCCGAGGGCACAGTTCCCCGGCCGAGCCCCGGCCGCGGTGAACACCTCGTCGAGGGCGGCCATCTCGGTACGGTCGCCGAGGACGGTGCCCGTACCGTGGGCCTCGACCAGCCCGACATCGGCGGGTGAGACGCCGGCATTCCGGTAGGCCCGCTCCAGGGCGGCGCGCTGGCCCTGCGGAGACGGTGCGGTGAGGCTCCGCGCCCTGCCGTCGCTGGAGCTGCCCACCCCCTTGACCACGGCGTAGACGCGGTCGCCGTCCCGTTCGGCGTCGGCCAGCCGCTTGAGCACCACGCACGCCACGCCCTCGCCGAGGACGGTCCCGTCGGCCGCGGCGTCGAACGGGCGGCACCGCCCCGTCGGCGAGAGCGCCTGCACGGAGGAGAAGAGGGCGTAGTCGGCGATGCTGTTGTGCAGGTCCGCACCCCCGCACAGGACGAGGTCGCTGCTGCCGGTGACCAGTTCCTTGCAGGCGGAGTCGAGAGCGGCGAGCGACGAGGCGCACGCCGCGTCCACGGTGTAGTTCGCCCCGCCCAGGTCGAAGCGGTGGGCGATGCGTCCGGAGACGACGTTGGCCAGGATGCCGGGGAAGGAGTCCTCGGTGGGCGTGGGCAGCTGTTCCGCCAGGCCGGGCGGGACCGTGCCGAAGTACGAGGGCAGGACCGCACGCAGGGTGTAGGCGTGGGACAGCTCGCCTCCGGACTCGGCGCCGAAGACCACCGAGGCGCGGGAGCGGTCGAAGGGCCTGCCGCTGCTGCTGCCGCCCCGGCCGCCGAAGCCGTACCCGGCGTCGTCCAGGGCCCGGCGCGCGGCCTCCAGCGCGAGCAGCTGCACCGGCTCGGTGCTGCCCAGGGAGGCGGGCGGAATGCCGTAGCGCAGCGGGTCGAAGGGGATGCGCGGCAGGAATCCGCCCCACTTGGAGACGGTGGCCGCGCCGTGGTGGAGGCCGGGGTCCCAGCGGTCGGCCGGCACCTCGGTGACGGCGTCGGCGCCGCTGAGCACGTTGGCCCAGAAGGCGGCCATGTCGGGTGCGCCCGGGAACATGCAGGCCATGCCGACGACGGCGATGTCCAGCGGCCGGGAGACGGCCGCCTCGGAGGTCTCCCCGGACGGGCCCTCCTGCGGTACGCGGCGCAGCTCCTCGGCCTGCCGCTCCAAGTGGTCCGCAGCTCCTTCGGTCACGGCGCGGTGCAGCGCTCCGACGGTGGTGACGCGGGAGCGCAGCGCTGCTACGTCCCCGGCCATGAACAGGCCCTCGTGGAACTGCCGGTCCTCGCCCACCGGCACCAGTTCCCCGCCGGGACTGCGTTCGACGCCCCTGCTGGCGAGCCGCAGCCGTCCCACATTGTGCCGTTCAAGGCTCTCCCAGCGCTGTCGTGCCGGCACACCCTGCGCCTGGAGCTGCTCTTTGAGCGCGCCGAAGTCCTCCGTGACGGGGGTCGTGAGGCACCGGGTGGCGTGGCCCGGCGCCGTCTCCAGCAGGGTCGTGCGGTGCGCCGCCAGCATCTGCCGCTGGAAGAGCGGTTGCACGGCGCCGCAGGCGACGGCCTCTTCCGTGAACAGGTAGGCCGTCCCCATCAGCAGCCCCACCGCGACTCCGTGCCGGATCAGCGGGGCGGCCAGGGCGGCGACCATGGCGGCGGACCGCTCGTCGTGGATGCCGCCGGCGAAGAACACCTCCATGCGGCCTTCCCCGCTACCGGCACCGGCTGCTTCCCGAGCGTCCCGGCCCCCGTCCCCGGCCAGGAAGTCCTCGAGCACCGCGGTCTGCGCCTCCCACAGCGGGAAGCTGTTCCGCGGTCCCACATGACCGCCGCACTCCGCGCCCTCGAAGACGAACCTGCGGGCCCCGGCCCGCAGGAACCGCCGCAGCAGGCCGGGCGAGGGGACGTGCAGGAACGTGGCGATCCCGGCCTCTTCGAGAGCGGCGGCCTGGGCGGGCCGCCCGCCCGCGATGACGGCATGGCTCGGCCGTACCTCACGGATGACGTCGAGCTGGGCGCTCCGGATCTCTTCCGGGGCGAAGCCGAGCACGCCCACGCCCCAGGGCCGCCCGGCGAGGGCCGCCGCGGTGTCGCGCAGCACGGCGCGCGCCCGGTCCGGCGGTGCCAGGGCGAGCGCGATGAAGGGGAGCCCGCCCTCCGCGGCCACGGCGGCGGCGAACGCGGGCCGGTCACTCACCCTGGTCATCGGGCCCTGCGCGACGGGCAGCCGGACGCCCAGCGCCCGGGCCGATGCCGAACCGGGACGCAGTCCGGAGGCGGCCGTTCCGTCGTGGAGGCCGTCCTCGACCGCCTCCGTGAGAGCCTGGACGGTCCGGGCCACGGTCTGCCAGCGCTCGGCGAAGACGGAGGCCAGGAAGCCGTCCTGACCCACCGGCAAGCGCTCGGCGCCCGGGTCGCGGCGCAGCAGCTCCCGGTGACCGTCGACGACGACGGTCTCCGAACCGTCCATGGCGCGGATCGCGGCCGCCGCCCGCCCGTCGAGGCCGGACTCGGCCAGCAGGGCGAGCTGGCTGTCCAGGACGACTCCGGCCGCCCCGCCGGCGACGGCTGCCGCGGCGGTCCGCGGTCCGATCCCGCCGCAGGCCCACACGGGAACGGTCACTTCCGGCTCGCCGAGCACCTGCTGCAGGAGCACGAACGTGCCGACCGGGCCGACCCGGCCGCCGCTCTCACCGCCTCGCGCGATGAGGCCGTGCGCCCCGGCCCGTACGGCGGCCAGGGCTTCCTCGACGGTGGTGACCTCGACCAGCACCCGGTACGCGCCGGTCGTCTCGCGGACCGGCCAGTCCGACCCCACGCCGAGCACCACCGTGTGCGGGGCGGCCCCGCCCCCGGCCGGCCGCGGGGCGAGATCGGCGGGCGCGAACCGGCATCCGGCGCCGACGCGTACGCCGTACCGCCGGCCCGCGGTCCAGCGGCGAACCTGTTCCAGCTCCTCCCCGGCCCGCCGACCTCCCGTACCGAGGTCGAGTACGCCGAGGCCACCGGCCCGGGTGAACGCCGCGACGAGCCTGGCGTCGGGCAGGCCGAAGGGGCTGATCCCGATGAGCACGTCACGGAAGGACGCATCGGACACGGAGACACTCCTCTGCAAGGGGAGACCCGGCATTCCATGACAGCCCCTCTGAGATGTCTGCGACAGAGCGCACGCAGGGTGCGCACGCGCACAAGAGGGGGCACACGCGAGTGAGCCTTGGCGCCGCTGGTGCTGGAGTCGGCGCGGGACGACCCGATGGAGTGCCTGGACCTGGTGGAGTTCCGGGATGCGACTGCGCGGCCAGGGACAGGGCCGGGGCCGGGGGCAGGGCCCGGGCCGGGGGCAGGGGCCAGGGTGGCAGGTGGCAGCACCCCGGCCCGGACGGCAGCGGTCAGAGGCGGATGCGGTAGACGCGCCTGGTGCCGGGGTGTTCGGCGAGGCCCCAGAGGACGCCTCCCCCGGCCCGTGGCTGGTAGCTGAGATCCTCCGGCCCCAGGCTGAGCTTGCCGCGCGGGGCGGTCATCCTCTCGCCCCGTGGCCACTGCAGCCACAGACTTCCCTGCTTCGGCGCGAGATCGGGCGTGCCGGGGTCCGCGGGGGCGTTGGCCGAGTAGTAGGTCTGGTCGCCGACACAGACTGCGCCTTGCACCCTGGGGATGCGTAGCGGCCAGGCGGACGTTGCCCGCTCGGCCGCGATGTAGCCGGCGCTGTTCAAGCCCCAGCGCACGGCCGCGCCGCCGGGGCTCTGCTCGAAGTACTCGCTGACGACGAGCGACTGCGTGGCCCCCTGGGTACGGTCCAGGGACACCTGGGAGTACCGCAGGTGCACGGACCAACCGGCCGGCCGGTAGACATGATGCAAAGGCATGACGTACCGGTAGCCGTGCGCGTAGTACTTCTTGTCCCGGGCGTGATAGCCGCACCAGTTCCTGGCGTGCTCCCGGGTCTCCTCTGTCGACCCGCGGGACACTTTGAGCACTCTGGAGGTGTCGAAGACGTACAGGCCCCGAATCCTGTCCGCCACGTAAAGCCACTTGCCCGCCCATGCGATACCCCCGGCATGGAGCGTGGTGACCTTGAAGTTGAAAGGCTCGCCCGATTCCTTGGTCGGCTCGACGAGCAGGACGTGGTCGTACCGCGGGCGACTCGACGACGTGGTGCCGGTGACGTCGATGACGGACACCTTGGCACCCTGGTTCCCGGCCTGCTGCCGGTCGTACCAGGAGACGAGGGCCACCCTTTTGCCGCCGCTCCCCGGCAGGGGGCCTCCATAAGCGTCGTAGGTCGTGGTGATGCCTTGTGGGTACCATCGCTCGCCGGCGGCGTCCTCGCGGTACTTGGGCCTCGCGTCCCATCCGAAGGCGAAGTCGACTCGGTCGGGCTTCGGGGCGGAACCCGGGCCGTCCCGCCAGTCACCGGGAGCCGAGGCGCGGCGCTCGGCCTTGCCGAGGACGTCGTCGACGAGGCCGGCCACGCCGAGCCGCTGCCTCGTGATCAACCCCTGGGTGGCGGCCGCCCACGTCGTGCCGGTCGGCGCGCCGTCACGGTCGTACATTCTCAGCCCGTACCCGGGCTCCGCCGCCTGCGCCGGGGTGGGTACGAGTATCCCACCGGCCGTTACCGCGAGGGGAACAGCCACTATGCCCTTCAGGAGCGTTCTTCGTGTGGTGTCCATGCCGAGGAAGGGTAAGGGCGAACCAGCCGTTCCGGCCCTGCCGATCCTGTCCGGGACACGCCCCGGACAGGGCCAGTCACGTCGTCGTCCCGCTCGGTCCTTCCCCTACACGAGGGAAGTCCCCGCCGGGCACCTGTAATCCGCCGACCGCTGGGCAGTGGTGGACTGACAGGTGGCGGACGGTGACAAGGCGGGGGAGTGGTTGCGCATGCCCGGCAAGTACAAGGCTGTCCTCCCTCCGGCGAACGGCTCCGTACCGTCACTGGGTTACGCCCTGTTCGCCACCCGCTGGCTCCAGGCCCCCTTGTACTTCGGGCTCGTGGCCGCCCAGGCCCTCTACGTCTGGGAGTTCTTCGGCGAGCTGCGCAGCCTGATGCACGGTGTGGTCACCGGGGCATCGGACGAGAACGTGGTGATGCTCGGCGTCCTGAAACTGGTAGACGTCGTCATGATCGCCAACCTGCTGATCATGGTGATCGTCGGTGGTTACGAGACGTTCGTCTCCCGCATCGGGCTCCAGGGCCACAGGGACCAGCCGGAATGGCTCTCGCACGTCAACTCCAACGTGCTCAAGGTCAAACTCGCCATGGCCATCGTGGGCATTTCCTCCATCCACCTGCTGCAGATGTTCGTCAACATCCACCACACCCCACTGCAGGAACTGCAGTGGGGGACGATCATTCACATGGCCTTCATCGTCTCCGCCTGCCTCCTGGCCTACATGGCAGGCCCCATGGAGGCCAAGGCGGTCCTGCTCGAACAGCAAAGCCGCATTCCCGCACAGGAACACCACGACCCGGCCGACAGCTCCGCGCAGACCGCTTCCAGTGATCGCCCGGAGTAGGGCCGGTATCCGCATGCGTTACCGACCCATCGGAGGCCCAGGTGCCTCCGGTTCGCAGGCGCGCCGACCGGGGACGTACCGCCTTGGACGATCCGATGCCGGCGTGATGTCACTGGGGTGCGAGAGGCTGCGCTCCGGTCCGGCCGGCCGGCTGGTAGGGGCTGTGCATGGTGAGGAAGCGGATGTCGAGGTCGGTCTCCAGGTAGTCCATGCGGCGCTCCCAGAAGGCTTGCATGTGGGGGAGGGCGAGGTGGGCGTCGAGATCGGCCTGGGAGCGCCAGGCCTCGTAGAAGACGAAGAGGCCGGGCTCGTTGCGATCTTCGTGGAAGTGGTACTCCAGGCAGCCGGGCTCCTGCCGGGTCGGCTCGACGAACGAGAGCAGGAGCTGCTTCAGCTCCTCGGTGCGCTCGGGCTTGGGGCGAGCGGTGCCGACGAGTGCGAATGGCTGAGTCATGCGGGGTTCTCCCTCCGATAGGTACGATCAAACTCGTACCTGCTGGACGCTACAGAACTTGTAGGTACGATGCAATCCATACCTGAAGGGAGGTGTCCCGCATGCCCGACGACGAAGGACACCCGAGCGTCGAGGAGATCGAGCTCGGCCCGGTACTCGCCGCGCTGGCGGATCCGCTGCGTCGCCGAGTGGTGCGTGAGCTGGCAGCCGAACCCGACGGCGCGGCGCGGACCTGCAGCTCTTTCGGGCTGCCGGTCTCCAAAGCGACCGTCACGCACCACTTCCGTGCACTGCGCGAGGCCGGGTTGATCCGGCAGGTCGACCGCGGGAACAGCCGGATGGCCAGCCTGCGCCGGGCCGACATCGAGCAGCGGTTTCCCGGACTGCTGGGCATCGTGGCAGCCGAGCCGGAGGAGTGAGCCCAGGAACGGGAGAGTCCCCTGCACGCGGGCGCCCCGGACGCGGGCGCCCTTGCCTGATGGGGTCGTGACTCCGGGTGAAGTCCGGCCCGGCGCGAGAGACCTGCCGCCTGGCCCCGCGAGGGCCCCTTGGCATCATCTCGGTGTGACCCCAGTTCTTCCCCGCACCGTCCGAGCCGTCGACACTGACCAACTCCTCGATCTGCATCAGGAGGCGGCCACCCTCAGCTTCAGCCAGCGGCTCCCGGTCGCCTGGCTCCAGGCGCATCTCGCCGCAGAGGCGACCCACTACCTGTTCCCCACAGTCGTGCAGCGTCTCCGCCACCGTCCCGAAGTGCCCCTGCAGTGGAGGTGCCAGCTGCTGCTGACCGTCAGAACCGGCGAACAGATCTGGGGCCTGCTCGACGTCCTTCCCGACACCTTCGACAAACTCTCGGAAACCTTGGACGCTGCGTCCAAGAAGGACATCGTCAGCCTCATAGGGCGAGCCGAGACCCAGCTCAAGTGGGCAGAGCGGACGACTGCTGACGCCGTGCACGACGAGATGCCACGGCAGTGAGGCACCGGTACGCGGACGCAGGCCGAGAAGCTCGGAAATGGCCTGCGTCCCCTGACTGAACCCCCGAGGATTGTGCGTCACCCCGCAGCTCCTCGCAGCATCCTCGGCTCTGACGCGGGCCGCCCTGACGCTTGGCGGAGCATCCGCTGGGTCAACGCCGGTGGGATCCCGGGCAGGCGGCCGCGGTCGGCCATGACCGGGCCCGCCGGGCCGGGCAGGGGGCGCCGGCTGTGGCTGCCGGTCTCGGCCGCGGTGTGGCGGCCGCCTAGCGCGCCGGAGCCCGTCGGGGCCGTCAGTACCGTAGTGCGCGGCGGACTTCGGCGGTGACGGTGCCTGTCAGGTTCCGGTTGCTGCGGGCGGTGGCGTGGGCGGTGCCGCCCGCGGCGGTCTCGGGGACGTCGAGGACGATCGCGTCGGCCAGGTTGCCTGACGGGTCGTCAAAATTGATCAGGATGGTGTAGCGCCGGGGCTTCGAGTCGTGGTTGGTGACGTTCACCGGGACCTCCGTCCGGCCGTCGGAGCCGGTTGCGACGGTGCCGAGAGTGACGTCTGCCTGGGCGTTGAGTCCGCCTTTGACGTTCGACAGGGCGGCCTCGGCGGCTGCCTCGGCGGAGGCGGCCCCGGAGGCGGCAGCGGATGCCACCGCACCGCCGGCGGCGGAGGCCGCAGCGGACGCTTTCGACCGGGCCGCGGATGCCGCTGAGGACGCGGCGGAGCCGGCGGGCTTGTCCGAGGAGCAGCCGGTCAGTGCGGTCCCGCCGAGCATGACGGCCAGCGCGGCAGAGGCACATCGGTTGACGTGACGTTTCATGGGTTCGGTTTCTCCTGGCTCGGCGGCGCTACCTGTCCAGGGTCGGCCGGTCCGGTGCGCTGTGGCGGTAGGGCACGCGCGGCACCCGGGTGACGCCGGTGCGTCGGCATCCGGATCAAGGCGGCTGTCGGCCTACAGGTCGAGCGGATCAGCCGCTTCATGCTGCCACGTGCAGCCCTGTCTGTGCTGAAAGCGGCCTGCGGACCTTCTGCGCTTCTAAGCCGCCCGGAGCCTCTATCAGGTGATCTGTGAGTGCTGCGGCGCCGGGTGTCGTGCCTTCAGGTTTCGCGGGGCGTTGTTGGTGTGTGCCGGGGGGGGATGGTGGCTCGTGTGGCGGTGGGGAGGCAGGCTTCGGCCTTGATGGTCACAGGCCGGGACGCCATGCTGAAACGATCTTGCGCTCCCGCTCCAGACCTTGTGAAGCTGCAGGTCGGCAACCGGGCCGGTAAGAGCGATGAAAGATCGCTCACTCTGACCGGCTGCCCGCGCCTCCGCGCCGGCGGCGGCCTGCCCCACTCCTGAGGAGCAACGTTGTTCGACCTCATCGTCATCATCCGGGTTTCCGAGACCCCTGATATCGCCCTAGTTGCCGACGCTTTGAGTCGCATGCGCGCTTTGTGTCTGGCAGAGGACGGCTGCGTCAGCTGGGAGGCCTACCAGTCACACGAGGAACCAAGCCGCTTCGTCCTGGTCGAGCACTGGGCCAGCCGCGCCCACTGGGAGGCTCACGATGCCGGTGACGCCATCCAGAAGATCTACATCCCGGAGATCATGCCGCGCATCGAGCGCGAAGTGCATCCAAGCGTGCGCATTCGCAGCGGGCATGAAGGGGCGACTGTGTGAGCCTGCCCCGTTGATCGGGCGACCTGGCGGACACCCGCGTCCAGGAGCGCCCGGCTGGGTCCAGGCCAGGAGATTGCGGAGGTGGGGCTGCACAGCGGCGCGCCGGCCATGGTTTCCGGCCGCCTTTGGCCGCGAGGTCCGCGTCGCGCCGGGCCGCGCAGTCGGCCTGGACGGACGGTGCTGAACGCGCAGGGAGCCTCTCCGGCCGGGCCGGCGGGGGCTCCCAAGGCGCCGGTTCGTAGCTTCAAAAATGTCAGTTCATGAAAAGTACCCGGGTGTTCGGCACGAGCTTCCGGTTGACGCTGGTGCTCTGCACGAAAATGGTGAAGTCGTCGTTGTGGTCCGGCTTGATACGGACTTCCATGTCCGGCAGACCGAGCAGGGCCCGAGCCTCCGGTCCGGTGTACACCCGGTCCGTCTTCTTCTCCAGCACCGCGATCTGCTTCTTCGCCTGGACCTTTTCCGTCTTGCTCAACTGGTAGAACGCGCAACCGGTACGGTACGTGTGCCCGCTGTCGGTGACCCATTCCCGGATGGCCGCTTCGCGAGTCACCGGGATGAGCCGGTATTCCGACGGGTTCACCGGGGTGAGGCCGGCCGCCTTGATCGTGTCCTTGTTGACCGCCTCCGCGCCCGTGGAGAACACCGCCCGCGTTCCCCGGATGCCCTGGGTACGGCCAATCATGAATTTCTCGGTGGCCTGCTGGATCACCTGCCCGGCCTCTTCCAGGCCCTGTGTGCTCGTGGCGTCCCAGATGGCGATGTTGTCCTTCGGGAAGCCGTACTGCATGGCCTCGCGCTTGCCCATCTGGTCCGGCACGAGAACGGCCAGCGTCCAGTTGTCGTCCTGTGTCGCGATCATCTCGGCCACGGCCTGCACCAGTTCGCGCGGGTCCCTGGCAGGGGCGTCCGGGCAGCGGTGACTCGCGTTCTCCTGCCCGTCGGTCAGGATGAACGTCAGGAAACTGTGGTCGCCGTACAGCTGAGCTGTCTGCGCGAGCTCCCGCTGCGACTTGAGCGCGGCCGCCAGCAGGGCCGTCATTCCACTGACCTGGTACAGCTGCTTCAGGGACGGCATCCGCAGCACGTCCTTGTCGTAAATGACGCACTCCACCGTGTTTGCGAAGACATACACGGTGACGCGGGTTTCCTGGTCCAGTTCCTTCGACCGGCGGGCCAGATAGGCGATCTGCTGGTCGGCGACCTCGACGACCTTGCGGCTCAGGCGTGACATGGACGAACTGGCATCCAGTACGAGAGCAACGTGGTTGATGTAGTTCTGGTTTCCGGACATGACGGCTCCCCCTTTTGTTGTCTTCCGACTCGGTACTCCGATCCTCGCACCCACCACTGACAATCGATCTCGGGATCCGGGCGGGATGCCGACGGCGGGGGAGGGGGCAGGCCGACGACGGGTCATGCGGGCACGCGCCGTCGCGCGGCGTGGTGGCTGGTTCTGATTTGTGGGGGTGAGGGGGCGTGCAACCTCTTTGGGGCGTGGAGTGTCTGTGTGGGCACGGAGACGGCCGTCCCGCGTACGTCCATCAACGGCACCATGCGACTTGCGACTTCTACGGAGGACACAGTGAAACGTGCTGTACGTGCCCGCGTTGCGGGAGCTGCGCTGCTCGTCACCGCCACGACCGCCACCGCGCTGGTGGCGGGCAGTGGGACGTCCGTTGCCGCTCCGGCCCGCGCTGCCGCCGCGTACAACCAGGAGTGCGGTACCGGCTACGCACAGGTCAACCAGATCCCGATCCCCGGCCGCGGGACGGTCTTCCTGGCCTACAACAAGGCCACCGGAAAGAACTGCGTGGTGACCAAGCGGAACAGCTCGGCCGGCTCGCGGCTGTGGGTGGGTTCCTGGCTCCAGCGCAACCAGGAACTGAAGTCGAAGCAGGAGCAGTACGGCTTCTTCACCTCGTACGCGGGTCCGGTCTACCTGGACGCCAAGGGCAAGTGTGTCGACTGGGGCGGCGAAATCGACGGCTATGTCGTGGCCCGCTACAAGACAAACTGCGGCACCCTGGCCTAGACCGGGCAGGCAGCAGGCAGCAGGCAGCAGGCAGCAGGTCCGCTGACCCGCGGGCCGAGACGGTGAGCGCAGCGGTGGGCGGGGTGGGACGTACAGCCCTGGCCGCCGCTCCGCTCACCGCCGCCTCCAGCCGTAACACTTCCGGGCGCCCGCCGCCGCTCGGCGTTCAGGCCGCCCCAGGTGACCGTCTACGGAGCAGCGTTCCGGGCGGCGGTGATGCCGGTTGCTGCCGCTGCACACCGTCAGGGGGTCCGGGTGTGGTGGTCCAGCAGGCGGGTGAGCAGCTGCACGAACTGGTCGCGTTCGGCGGGGTTCAGTGGTGCGAGCAGTTCGTCGTGGAGGTCGTCCAGGACCTTGTCGAGGCGGTGCAGCCGGCGGCGGCCCCGGGCGGAGATCGTGATGATGTTGCGGCGCCGGTCGCCGGGATCCGGTGCGCGCTCGACGAGGTCGCGTTCGGTCAGTTCGTTGAGCACGCCGACCATGTCGCTGCGGTAGATGCCGGTGCGCTCGCTCAGGGCCGCTTGGCTGCCCGGCCCGAAGTCCTGCAGCGAGGCGAGCACGGCGTAGTGCCATTTGCGGGCATCGGCCTGGGCCGCCAGTCCCTCGGTGATCAGTTTGTCCGACCGGGTGGACAGCTGTGACAGCAGCCGGCTCGCTCGTCGGCGCAGCCTGTCGGGCGTCTTGAGCGCGCTGCCGTCGGGCGTGTCCTCGGTTTCGGCTCCGGTCATGGCGCCCACCCTACCCGTTGCGTTAGTGAGGCTAACGATGTACGTTCGCTCACGCCGATAACGTTAGTGTCACTAACGCTAGTTGAGTGAACTTCAGAGAAGGAAGAACTTGCCCACCAAGACGCTGCACATTCCCACCCCGGACGGCCTGGCCGATGCTTTCGCCGCCTTCCCCGATCACGGCGAGCAGCACCCGGGAGTGCTGATGTACCCGGATGCCTTCGGTATGCGGCCCGTGCTGGAGGAGATGGCCCGCGAACTGGCCGGGCACGGCTACTACGTGCTCGTCCCTAACTTCTTCTACCGGCACGGCCCGGCACCGCTGATCGAACTTCCCGAGCACATCGGAGAAGAGATCCGGTCCGCGGCCGTCGCCCAGCTGATGCCCTTGATCGAGGCGCACTCCGCCGAACGCATCCTGCGCGACGCCGACGCCTACCTCCGCTTCCTCACCACCCAGCCTGAGGTCAGCGCCGGACCGGTCGCGGTGACCGGCTACTGCATAGGCGGCCTCCTGGCGATGCACACCGCCGCGGCCCACCCCGGTCAGGTGGCCGCCGTCGCCGGATTCCACGGCCCCGTGGGCGCCGACGGGCCCGACAGCCTGCGCCGCCTTCTCTCTACGCTCGCCGCCCAGGTCCACCTCGGCCACGCCGAAACCGACATGACGCCCGAGGCCCTCGGCGAGCTCAACCAGGCCCTCGACGCCGCGGGTGTCGGCTACACCTCCGAGATCTACCCCGGCACCGTCCACGGCTTCACCATGTCCGACACCGACGCCTTCGACCCCGGCGCACGACAGCACCACTGGGACCGCCTGCTCACCCTCCTCGACCGCACCCTCGGCTGACAGCCGAGGCTCCGGGCTCGGACACCACACCTGAACCACATGGCTCTGGAGTCCCACCTCGCACGCCGCCCCGTGAGGCTACGGCCTCCGGGGCCTCCGGGGACCCCGGGGCCAGTGGAAGCCCGCACGGCGTGACCTGATCCACCCGCTCACCGCGGAGTTCTGGAACGCCGGGAACGGCCTGCGCTTCCTGGAGCTGTCCCTCCGGGCACGTCCCGCCGACGCCCCTGCCGCGCAGGACCTGCTGGAACGCGCGTTGCTGGAACGGGGCGTGCGGCTGCCTTCGCCGCAGGTGTCCAAGACCCGCACCGTCCTGACCGCCCTCGCCCGCGCGCACCTCGGCCGGTAGCGGCGGATCAGGCTGGGCGGGTGTCGTCAGCTCGGGATCTGCGGGATCTGCCCTTGGGCGAAGCGGTCTTGGCGCGGCCCTGTGGCCGGCAAGGGTGTCTCGCGGTGACGGGCCGAGAGGGCCTGGGCGATGCGGGTTGTGATGGCGGGGGTGATCGCGGTCATTTCAGGGCGCCAGCCCGGGACGGCGTTCACTTCGCAGATGGTGAAGGTGACTTCGGAGGTGAACAGCAGGTCCACTCCGGCGATGTCCAGGCCCAGGGCGCGTGCTGCGCGCACCGCCAGCTGTTCTGCCTGCGGGTAGCGGCCCGCGCAGAGTGTGGCGGAGCCGCCTTTGGCGATGTTGGCGGTGAGGGTGCCGTTGCAGGAGGCGTGCAGTACGGCGTCCACCGGCTCGCCGCCGACCACGATCACGCGCAGGGTGCGGCCATGGGAGTGAGCGATGTGCTCCTGGAAGAGGAACGGTGCTTCCTGTGTGAGGCTGCCGGCCACCTCACCGAGCAGGTGCGGGTCGGGGGCCAGGAAGACCTGCCCGCCCTTGGCGCCGCTGACGGACTTCACCACGCACGGCGTGCCCAGGTGAGGGCTGCGCACGACGCCTTCCAGGGGAGCGGTGGCGTAGGAGACGGTGTCGGGCACCGGCAGCCCGGCCAGGGCGAGTTCCTGCAGTTGCCAGACCTTGTTGCGGGACTTGAGCTGGGCGGCGACTGTGTTGATGAGGGTGCTGCCCATGTGCTCGAGGTGCCGTAGCAAGGTCACCTCACGGTCGTTGCGCATGGGGCCGGCCACCTGGCGAACGCACACCACCTCAGGAGCGGGCAGGTCCGCGCCGCCCAGGGTGCGCAACACCAGCCGGCCGCCTTGGACGCCGAAGAGCAGCTCGTCGGTGTGCCAGACCGCGAAGCGGGGGCCGTAGTTATCGGCAAGGGCTGCTGCCAGTTCGCGAGTGGACCGGCGCAGTACGGCCGGCCGCTGCCGCACCAGCATCCACACGTCGGCGGGTGCCGGGATCGCCGGCAGGGCACGGGGTGGTGTGACCACTCTGGCTCCTCACCTCTGTGCAGCGTCGCTGCCTGCTGCCTGCTGCCTGCTGCCTGCTGCCTGCTGCCTGCTGCCTGCGGGGCATTGAGGGGCCAGTCTCTCAGTCCTGTGATCGTGGTGTCACGGCGGGTAGGCCACGGTGCCGTCCTGCTGGGAAGGAACCAGAGGCCTGGTCGCCCACATCCACGACCGCGGCAAGTGGAGGCGCCCCAGACTTGGGGAACACCAGCCGCCGCCGCGGCGGCGCGGCAGGGAAGAGGGCCGGTCAAGGCCCCCACCCTGCCGGGCAGCCGCCCCTGTCACACGTCCGCGGGGCGGGGGAGGGGCCGAGCGGTCCCCTTTGTCGCGGCGGTTTCCAGGTGTGCCACGAGCGCGTCGGCGACCGGTCCCACGGCGCCCGTGGTGAGCATGTGGCCCATGCCCGGGACCATCATCAGCTGTGCGCCGGGGATCGCCTGGGCGATCAGGCGGCCGTGGCCGGGCTTGGCGGGTTCGGCGGTGCCTTCGATGACGAGGGTCGGGGCGGTCACCCGGGGCAGCGCACCGACCGGCTCGCATTCGAGGTCGGCCATTCCGGCGAGCCGGTGGTTGGCTGCGGTGCGCGGGTCGCGCATGCGGTCGTGGAGCTTTTCTTCGAGGCGGCGCTGGGCGTCCTCGTCGAATTCGGAGGGGCGCTCGGTGCCGTGGAGGACACGGGCGAGCTCGATCTGGAAGTCGATGGCTTCGGCCCGGGTGGCCGGGGGCGGGCTCACGGCCACCCGGCGGAAGAACGCGGTGAACTCCGGTGCCGGCTCCGGCAGGCTGCCTTCCGGCTGCGTTTCGCCGGTCAGAGCTCGGACGATGACCTTCCCTTCGTATTCGCCCAGGGGCGAGGAGCCGATCACGGTGAGGCTGTCGACCCGGTCCGGGTTCTCGACTGCGGTCCACTGGGCGAGCAGCCCGCCCGCCGAGTGCCCCACCAGGTGCGCGGAGCTGATCTCCAGGGCGTCCATGAGGCCTACAACATCCGCTTTGAGGTCGGCCCAGGTGTAGGGGTGTTCGGTGAAGTCGCGGGCGGTGGAGCGGCCCACGTCCCGGTGGTCGTAGCGCACGACGTGGTAGCCGGCTGCGGCGAGGCGGCCGATGAACTCGTCCGGCCAGAGCAGCCCCTGGCTCATCGAGCCGGCTATGAGCAGTACCGCCGGGCGGGAGGGGTCGCCGAACTCCTCCGTCCACAGCTCGATGTCGCCCACCGTGACCATGCGTCCCATCGCTGACATTCCTTGCCCCCGCATTCGGTATTACGCGCTCGGCGTTCGTGTTCTCGTTCTTGTCCGCCTGTCTTGCGGACAGGCAGAACTCTGCCGTCCCCGGTCCACCGGTGGTATCCGTAGGACCACTGGTGCCGGACTACTGGCGTTCCACTGGTGCCACTGGTGCCACGGGTGGGGCGCTTGCTCTGTCGCCCCTGGCTCCACCGGGCTACGGGATCCTCCGCGTTCCCGCCCACGAGGTGCCGGTCCGTGTCCGTCACTGCAGCAGGCGGGCCAGTTCGGTGCGGGAAGTGATGCCGAGCTTGGGATAGACCTTGTACAGGTGGTACTCGACAGTGCGCGGGCTCAGAAAGAGCCGGGCCGCAACATCCTTGTTGCTCACTCCCTCGGCGACGAGGCGGGCGATGCGCAGCTCCTGAGGGGTGAGGGTCTGAAGGAGGGCGGGTCCGGCGGGTTCGGCCGTCTCGCCCGCTGCCCGTAGCTCGCCCTGCGCGCGCTGCTCCCAGGGGGCCGCCCCGAGGCGGTGGAAGGTTTCCGCGGCTTCGCGCAGGTGGGGGCGTGCCTCGCTCGCGCGGCGGTCGCGGCGTAGCCGCTCGCCGAGCAGGAGCGCGGTGCGGGCCCGGTCGTAGGCGGTGGCGTCACGGTCACCGCCGGTATCGAGGAGCTCGAGCGCCTGCCGCAGGAGCTCGAGGGCGGCGCCGTCGTCAGCGGTGGCCAGTGCCCGGCAGCGGGCGAGTACCGCCTGCGCCCGGGGCGAGGTGGCATGGGCCGACCACTGCTCCAGGAATGCGGTGGCAGTACGGGCGGCTGCGTGGTCCCCGGCTGCGGCGGCGGCCTCGACCCTGTCGGCAGTGGAGCCCCACACCACGACGGGGTGCCCCGCGCCCGGCCTGGCCGTGGTCAGCGCGGTGAGCCGTTCATGAGCGCGGTCGTGGCGGCCGAGGCCGAGGTCGAGCAGGCCCAGTGCGTACGACGCGATCCCGGCGCGCAGACCGAGGCGGTGCGGGATGGCGATGGCCAGAGCCTGCTGCGCGTACGTGCGGCAGTCGTCTTCCTGGCCGCGGACGGCAGCGCAGACGGCGAGGTTGGCGAGGTGGGCGGCTGCGGAGTTGTCGAGGCCGGCTTCCCGGGCGAGGGCCAGGCCTTCCTGGGACAGGGCGGTGCTGAGCGCGTAGTCGCTGTTCATACGTTCGGCGGTGGCGGCGTTCTCCAGGACGACGGGCACGGTGCCCACCATGCCGGAGACCTTGGCCACGCGTCCGGCGCGGGCGCCGTGGCGGGCGGCGGCGTCGCTCTCGCCGAGCAGGCTGGCTGCGGCTGCCGCCCACAGCAGGCGAGCGGCCTGCCCCCCGTCGCCACCACCACCCCCACCGTCCCTGCCGCTACCGCTACCGGCGTCGTTGTCGTTGTGGTGGTCCGGGAGCGCGGCCAGGGCACGGCGCAGCAGACGCGCGCCCTCGCCGGTATCCCCGGCGTGCCATGCACCTATCCCGGTCAGGACGTCGCGCAGGAACGCATCAGCGGCATCCTCCGCCCCTGTCGCCGCGGCGGGGAGGGCCAGTTCGGCTGCCCGGGCGCCGATGCGTACGGCGGCGCCGGTGTCACCGACGTAGGAGGCAGCCTCGGCAGCGTCAGCGAGGAGAGCGAGGACGACCCGCCGGGCATCGCCGGAATGTGACGGCTGCGGCGCTCCCGTGGCACTGTGCGAAGCCGCGGAACCTGCACGCGCACCCGCACCCGCACCCACACCCGCACCCGCACCCGGGTCTGCATACCGAGCCCCCGGCCCGCCCATGGACGACCCGTCCGCCGGCAGAGTGTGGGCCGCGGCACGCTCCGCCGCGTCCAGGAAGGCCCGCAGCGCCTCGGCGGCGTTACCGGAGGACAGCTCGAACCGGCCGCTGAGCTGTGCGATCTCGGCCAGCAGGACGGGCTCCTCGGCGAGTTCCCGGGCCGCCGCGAGGGCGGACTGCGCCCGTCCGGGGTGCCCGCCGAGCCATGCGGCCGCCGCGGTGTCCTTCAGCCGCCGGGCCCTGGCCCGCACGTCCGGGGTCAGCTCGGCGGC
>NZ_JBAMDC010000095.1:0-20366 GCF_036961605.1 Streptomyces sp. KLMMK | reverse complement strand
TCCGGGTCGCTCACGCTCATGCACCCCCCGAGGGCCAGGGCCGCGACGGCGACGGCCGCGATCCGGGTGACGGCTGCGCGGGGCGAGGTGGGGGGCATCGGGGACCGCCTTAGGGCTACGGGTCGCATCGGCGACGCGTACGGGCCGCATCGGCAACGCATGAAACAGGCGTCCTGCCCAACTGGGACCGCCCCGCACAGGACACGCGCGGCACGCGGTCACCTGACCGGCTCTTTACCCGCTGCCCGCCTACCCGCCGCCCGCCCCTGCCTGCCTGCCCGCCCGCCTACCCGCTCACCCGTAGCCGAGCGCGTGCAGCCGCTCGTCGTCGATGCCGAAGTGGTGGGCCACCTCGTGAACCACCGTCACCTCGGTCTCCTCCACCACTTCCTCCCTGGAGGAGCACAGCCGCAGCGTCGGCCCGCGGTAGATGGTGATCCGGTCCGGCAGGACCCCCGCGTACCACTCGCCGCGCTCGGTCAGCGGCGTCCCCTCGTAGAGGCCGAGCAGCTCCGGGTCCTCCGCCGGGGGCTCGTCCTCGACGAACACCGCGACGTTGTCCATCAGCCGCGTCAGCTCCGGCGGGATCCGGTCCAGGGCCTCGGCGACCAGTTCCTCGAACTCCTCGCGCGTCATCTCCAGCACGCTCGCCATTGTCCGGCACGTCCCTCCGTACGGCCCCCGCGCCGCCCCTGTCCGCTCCGTCGCGCCGCCACCGTCCACCCCGTCGCGCCGCCTCCGGGAAACCGTTTTGGCGTTCCCCCTCTCCATCCCATATGCTTCTCACGTCCCCGAGGCGCTGCGAAGCGCCCAGGTGGGCCATCAGCCCTCATCGTCTAGTGGCCCAGGACGCCGCCCTTTCAAGGCGGTAGCACGGGTTCGAATCCCGTTGGGGGCACGCTTTACCGTGTGCGAGACTAGTGCTCGCACATAGCAAGGTCCTGTGGAGCAGTTTGGAGTGCTCGCCACCCTGTCAAGGTGGAGGCCGCGGGTTCAAATCCCGTCAGGACCGCTGCAAGCATCTCGGTGCTTGCGTGGCTGGGTAGCTCAGTTGGTACGAGCGTCCGCCTGAAAAGCGGAAGGTCGCCGGTTCGACCCCGGCCCCAGCCACAGTGAGCCCCCCGTCTTCGACGGGGGGCTCAGTGCTTTTCCCTGGTCCGTTGCCTTCCGGCGTGCGGATGCGCCCCCGGAGTGAGCCCTCCGGCGGCCCCCGGGGGCGCCACTGCGCCCTTAAATGGGTTCGCCGCTTCCCGGCGCGTGGTGCGATCCTGGACTTCGTATGTCTACGCAGCCTGCCGCCCCCGCCGCCTTCGCCGACCTCGCCGCCCGCCTGCCCGAGCTGACGCTGCGCGACGCGCAGCGCCTGGGGCGGCGGCTCGACGGGGCCCGCCGCATCCGCAAGCCCGAGGCCCGTGCGGCCGTCCTGGCCGAGATCACGGCAGAGGTCGATACGGCCGAGCTGCGCGTCGCGGGCCGCCGCGCCGCCGTGCCGGCCGTCACCTATCCCGAGCAGCTCCCCGTCAGCCAGAAGAAGGACGAGATCCTGGCGGCGATCCGCGACCACCAGGTCGTGATCGTCGCGGGCGAGACGGGCTCCGGCAAGACCACTCAGATCCCCAAGATCTGCATGGAGCTCGGCCGCGGCGTCCGGGGCCTGATCGGGCACACCCAGCCCCGCCGGCTCGCCGCCCGCACGGTCGCGGAGCGCGTCGCCGAGGAGCTGCGCACCCCGCTGGGCGAGGCGGTCGGCTGGAAGGTCCGCTTCACCGACCAGGTCGGCCAGGACACCCTGGTCAAGCTGATGACGGACGGCATCCTGCTGGCCGAGATCCAGACGGACCGCGAGCTGCGCCAGTACGACACGATCATCATCGACGAGGCGCACGAGCGCAGCCTCAACATCGACTTCATCCTGGGCTACCTGGCCCAGCTGCTGCCGCGCCGCCCCGACCTCAAGGTCGTCATCACCTCGGCCACCATCGACCCCGAGCGGTTCTCGCGCCATTTCGGCGAAGCTCCGATCATCGAGGTCAGCGGGCGCACCTATCCGGTGGAGGTGCGGTACCGGCCGCTGCTGGAGGAGAATTCCGGCGATTCCGACCGTGATCAGATCACTGCGATCTGTGACGCGGTGGAGGAGCTGCAGCGCGAGGGCGACGGCGACATATTGGTCTTCCTCTCCGGTGAGCGGGAGATCCGCGACACCGCGGACGCACTGGACAAGAAGAAGCTCAGGTTCACCGAGGTCCTGCCGCTGTATGCCCGCCTCTCGCACGCCGAGCAGCACCGGGTCTTCCAGCGCCACACGGGCCGCCGGATCGTCCTCGCGACGAACGTCGCGGAGACGTCCCTGACGGTGCCCGGCATCCGCTACGTGATCGACCCCGGTTTCGCCCGGATCTCGCGCTACAGCCACCGCACCAAGGTCCAGCGGCTGCCGATCGAGGCGGTCTCCCAGGCCAGCGCCAACCAGCGCAAGGGCCGCTGCGGCCGTACGTCGGACGGCATCTGCATCCGGCTGTATTCCGAGGACGATTTCCTCGCCCGCCCGGAATTCACGGACGCGGAGATCCTCCGTACGAACCTCGCCTCCGTCATCCTGCAGATGACCGCGGCCGGGCTCGGCGACATCGAGAAGTTCCCGTTCATCGACCCGCCGGACCGCCGCAACATCAAGGACGGCGTCGACCTGCTGGTCGAGCTGGGGGCGCTGGACCCTCAGCAGAAGGACCCGAAAAAGAGGCTCACGCAGCTGGGCCGCAAGCTCGCCCAGCTCCCGGTGGACCCGCGGCTGGCCCGCATGGTCCTGGAGGCCGACCGCAACGGCTGTGTCCGCGAGGTCATGGTCATCGCGGCCGCGCTGTCCATCCAGGATCCGCGCGAGCGGCCCTCGGAGAAGCAGGCGCAGGCCGATCAGCAGCACGCCCACTTCAAGGACGAGACGAGCGACTTCCTCGCCTTCCTGAACCTGTGGCGCTATGTGCGCGAGCAGCAGAAGGCGCTGTCGTCGTCGGCGTTCCGGCGCATGTGCAAGTCGGAGTTCCTGAACTACCTGCGCATACGCGAGTGGCAGGACATCTACTCGCAGCTGCGTACGGTCGCGAAGTCCATGGGCGTCCACATGGCCGAGGAGGACGCGGCCCCGGACCGGGTGCACCAGGCGCTGCTGGCCGGTCTGCTCTCGCACATCGGTCTCAAGGACACCGAGAAGAACGACTACCTGGGTGCCCGCAGCGCGAAATTCGCGGTGTTCCCGGGCTCGGCGCTGTTCCGCAAGCAGCCGCGCTGGATCATGTCGGCGGAGCTGGTGGAGACCTCGCGGCTGTGGGCGCGGGTCAATGCCAAGGTGGAGCCGGAGTGGATCGAGCCGCTCGCCCAGCACCTGGTGAAGCGCAATTACAGCGAGCCGCACTGGGAGCAGAAGCAGGCGGCCGTCATGGCGTACGAGCGGGTGACGCTGTACGGCGTGCCGATCGTCGCCCAGCGGAAGGTCAATTACGGGCGGATCGACCCGGAGACCAGCCGTGAGCTGTTCATCCGCAACGCCCTGGTCGAGGGCGACTGGCGGACGCACCATCAGTTCTTCCAGGACAACCGCAAACTGCTCGGCGAGGTCGAGGAGCTGGAGCACCGCGCCCGCCGCCGGGACATCCTGGTGGACGACGAGACGCTCTTCGACTTCTACGACCAGCGGCTGCCCGAACACATCGTCTCGGGAGCGCACTTCGACTCCTGGTGGAAGCACAAGCGGCGCGACGAGCCGGAGTTGCTGAACTTCGAGCAGTCGATGCTCATCAACGAGAACGCCGAGGCCGTCACCAAGGACGACTATCCGGATTCCTGGCGGCAGGGCCGGCTGAAGTTCAAGGTGACGTACCAGTTCGAGCCCGGGGCGGACGCGGACGGCGTGACCGTCCACGTTCCGCTGCAGGTGCTGAACCAGGTATCGGCCGAGGGCTTCGACTGGCAGATCCCGGGGCTGCGCGAGGACCTGGTGACGGAGCTGATCCGTTCGCTGCCCAAGCCGATCCGCAGGAATTACGTGCCGGCGCCGAATTTCGCCAAGGCCTTCCTGGACCGCGCCGTCCCGCTGCAGGAGTCGCTGACGGTCACGCTGGCGCGCGAGCTGCACCGGATGACGGCGGTCCGGCTGGAGGCGGAGGACTTCGACCTGGGCAAGGTCCCCGAACACCTGAAGATCACTTTCCGGGTGGTCGACGAGCGGCGCCGCAAGATCGCCGAGGACAAGGACCTGGAGGCGCTGCGGCTGCGGCTCAAGCCGAAGACGCAGGCGGCGATCTCCAAGGCCTTCGAGCAGGCCTCGGAGGCCGCCAAGGCCGGCGGCACCGGCGGCGGCGCCCCGGAGCAGCGTTCGGGGCTCACGTCCTGGACGGTGGGCACCCTGCCGCGCACCTTCGAGACGCGGCGGGCCGGCCAGCCGGTCAAGGCGTACCCGGCGCTGGTCGACGAGGGCTCCTCGGTCGCGGTGCGGCTCTTCGACACCGAGCCGGAGCAGCGCGAGGCTATGTGGCGGGGCACCCGCCGGCTGATCCTGCTGAACCTGCCGTCCAACCCCGCGAAATTCGCCCAGGACAAGCTCGGCAACCAGCAGAAGCTCGCCCTGTCGCGCAATCCGCACGGCTCCGTCCAGGCGCTCTTCGAGGACTGCGTCTCGGGTGCGGCCGACAAGCTGATGGCGGCGCACGGCGGGCCCGTCTGGGACGAAGAATCCTTCCGCAAGCTCTTCGACGCGGTACGGGCGGACATCGTGGACGCCACGATGGACGCCATCCGCAAGGTGCAGGAGGTGCTGGCCGCCTGGCAGGCGTGCGAGCGCCGGCTGAAGGCCACCACGAGCCTGACGCTCATGTCCTCCCTGTCGGACGTCAAGGAGCAGCTGGCGGGGCTCATCAAGCCGGGCTTCGTCACGGCCCACGGCGTACGCAGGCTGCCGGATCTGCTGCGCTATCTCGTGGCGGTCGACCGGCGGCTCACCCAGCTGCCCTCCAACGCCGACCGGGACCGCGCCCGGATGGCGAAGGTGAAGGAGATGCAGGACGAGTACGCGTGGCTGCTGGAGCAGTTCCCCAAGGGGCGCCCGGTGCCCCAGGAGGCGCTCGACATCCGCTGGATGATCGAGGAGCTCCGCGTGAGCTACTTCGCCCACGCCCTGGGGACGGCGCACCCGGTCTCGGACAAGCGGATCGTGAAGGCCATCGATCAGCTGGCGCCCTAGGGGCACAGGGGTGCGGGCGGCCGTCGCCGCGGTGCGGGACCCGTTCGGGGGCCGCGTCCGTGATCGGGTTCGACCGCACCCCCTGACCTGCTGTAGAGTCTGTCTCGCAAGCCCGCGAGAGCGGCAAGCAAGCAAGGTCCTGTGGAGCAGTTTGGAGTGCTCGCCACCCTGTCAAGGTGGAGGCCGCGGGTTCAAATCCCGTCAGGACCGCATCGGTTGAAGGCCCGGATCCCTCAGGGATCCGGGCCTTCTCGCATTCGACCTTGACTGGGACACGTGCCAGGGGTACCCAGACAGTGGAGGTGCTGCGCTCCATGACGACAACCACCACCCGCACCCAGGCCAAGCGGACCGAGAGCATCAGGCACGAGACGAGGGCGCTGCTGCGCGCCCATCTGTCCGCCGCCTCGGGCGCCTCGGGGTATCGCCATCTGACCCGCCACTGCGCCGTGTGCCACCGGCTGCTGCGGCTCGCCCAAGAGGCCGCGGCGGGGCCGGTGCCCGAGCCCAGGGGCGCCGGGGAGGCCGGGGCGGCTTCCGGGTGACCAACGGCGCCTGATCCGGCGGCAGTCGGCCGCAGAGCGGTTGCGTGCGTTGCTCACCGGGCTCTTTACCGCAGCGGCACGGTGAGTGACAAGCACGTCGCACTGTGATGGGAGTCACCGAAAGAGTTTTCCGACCGGGGGAACTTATGCCTGGCCTACAACCAGTCAATTTAATATGTGCAATTGCACTCCACCCGAAAGGGTGGGCCCGTGGGTCCGTACGGGTGCGTTGCCGGCGCCCGCTGCCCACAGTCGGGCACGGCCGTCGAGGGCCGCTCGAGGCGGCGTGCGGGCATAAAAAGATCGCGCTGGACCCGGCGGAGTCCAGCGCGATCGACGACTCGCCCAAGTCGGTGGGCTGCGGACCTGTTGGGGCAGGTACCGGTCGCTTGTAGCCAGATGGTGCTTCAGATGGAGCTAGCTGGGCGCAGGCCGGGTTGGGGGCCCCGGAAAACGCCCGGTGATGCGGTTGTTCAGGCCTCGCTGCGCTGCTGCGGAATGCCCGCCAGCAGGGCGCGGACCTCCGCTTCGCGGTAACGGCGGTGTCCTCCGAGCGTGCGGATGGACGTGAGCTTGCCAGCCTTGGCCCAACGGGTGACCGTCTTCGGGTCCACGCGGAACATCGTGGCAACCTCAGCCGGGGTCAGCAGCGGCTCGGCATCAGGGGTGCGAGCGGTCATGAGCGGCCTCCTCGGGAGAACCTGACGTGGAGTCGGTTCTTTCCTCTAAATTCTGCACCTTGACCCGCGTTGCCCGAAATGGCGGACGCGGGCCGAGTCGGTTATAGGACGAACGGCTTGTCCTCGGCACTACAACTACACCATCTGTCCAGCCACGTCGGCCAAACCGATGGAATTGCCCTCTCAGGTGTTCAACCTCGACGGAAGCCGATGGACCATGCCATAGCGGACAGTCACGCCACCGTGACGATCAGTCACAGCGGGATCAGGGGTCACCAGACCCGCCAAGGAGTGCAATACCGATCAATCCGCCCGTAGTTGGACGGAAGGAGCCCTTCCCGGACTCCTTGTCCTATTTTGCCACGCGGATGGGCGATGGGCGCAAGACCTGACGAAAGTGCGTTAGGTCACGGTTGCCGCAATGGCCCGGATCGGGACCTAGGTCCTGGGGCTTCTCGCACCAAGACTTCAATTGGCGTACTGCCGGTTGCGTACGGCGCTCCAGCGCTCCGTCAAGCGCTCGTACGCCCTCCCCGCGCGCACTCCATCCCCCGCGCGCAACGCCGCGAGCCCCTCCGCCGTGTCCCCGGCGGAATGATCCTCGGCGAGCTGCGCCTCGGGCACCATATGCACCAGACCGCCGTAGTCCAGCTCCACCAGGGAGCGCGGGTGGAATTCCTCCAGCCACCGCCCCACGTCCACCAGGCCGTCGATCAGCGGACCCTCGTCGATGGCGTCCTTGAGCGTGCGCAGCCCCCGGGCCACCCGCCGTCTGGCCTGGACCATCGGCGTGCGGTAGCGCAGGACGAGCCCGTCCCGGCCCGCCGGCCCGCCCCGGCCCGGCTCCCCCTCCCCCGCGTACTCGCCCGTCTTGCCGTACTCGCGCTCCTCGTCCGAGAAGAGCACGAACCAGCGCAGCGGCACCTGCCAGGTGGCCGTGCGGATCCACGGCCGGGCGTCGGGGTTGCGCTCCTGCCAGCGCTCGTAGTCGGCCTCCGCCTGCCGGCGCACCACCGGCGGCAACGCCGCGTCCAGGACCGGCGCGGGCAGCGTCTCGGACAGCTCCCCCAGCGCCAGCCAGCCGCGCAGCCGGGTGCGCCAGGGGCAGACGCACAGCACGCCGTCCTGGACGGTCACGAAGGCGTCGCCGCTCTCGTGCACCGGAACCGGCACGGGCGGGGTCGGCAGGAGGTCGGAGAGCGAGCGCCGGAGCTCGTCCTGGGCGCAGGGGAGCACCTCGCGCCGGGCGTAGCGCTCCCAGTGCGTGCGCTCCGGCTCCGGAAAGGCGCCCAGCGGCTCGTAAACCCGCAGGTACGCCGCGTACGGGACAGTCACCGACGAAGCCGAGCCCACACGTGCTCCCCTCAAACCGCAGGACACCGCAGGGAGTTGCCGAACCCTCCCCGTACCGTGCAAATCGTCCCATGGCACCGCTCCCCGGGAGAGTGATCCTCCGCACGGGACCGGCCGGTCGGGCCGACAGGTCTTACCCTCTTGCCAACCGGCCCTCCACCACCCCCGGAGGGCAACCTCCGCGACATATGGAGTCACCACAGTGACTGACGTACGTCCCTCCCCCAAGCGCTCCGTGCAGGGGGGACCCCCAGAAGCTGACGGCGTGCTGCACACATTGTTCCGGTCCGATCAAGGCGGCCACGAACAGGTCGTCCTCTGCCAGGACCGCGAGAGCGGTCTCAAGGCCGTGATCGCCATCCACTCCACCGCCCTGGGCAGCGCCCTCGGCGGCACCCGGTTCTATCCGTACGCCTCCGAGGAGGCCGCGGTACTGGACGCCCTCAACCTCTCCCGCGGCATGTCCTACAAGAACGCGCTGGCGGGCCTCGATCACGGCGGCGGTAAGGCCGTGATCATCGGCGATCCCAACCAGATCAAGACCGATCAGCTCCTGCTTGCCTACGGTCGCTTCGTGGCCTCCCTCGGCGGCCGCTACGTCACCGCCTGCGACGTCGGCACCTACGTCCAGGACATGGACGTGGTCGCCCGCGAGTGCCGCTGGACCACCGGCCGCTCCCCCGAGAACGGCGGCGCCGGCGACTCCTCCGTACTCACCGCCTTCGGCGTCTTCCAGGGCATGCGCGCCGCCGCACAGACCCAGTGGGGCGAGCCGACGCTGCGCGGCCGCCGGGTCGGCGTCGCGGGCGTCGGAAAGGTGGGCCACCACCTGGTGGAGCACCTGGTCGAGGACGGCGCGGAGGTCGTGATCACCGACGTCCGGACGGAGGCCGTCGAGCGCATCCTGGCCCGCCACCCGCAGGTCACCGCGGTGACCGACGCCGGCGTCCTGGTCCGCACCCCGCTCGACGTCTACGCCCCCTGCGCCCTCGGCGGCGCCCTGGACGACGACACGGTGGCCGCCCTGACCGCGAGCGTGGTCTGCGGCGCGGCCAACAACCAGCTCGCCCACCCCGGCGTCGAGAAGGACCTCGCGGACCGCGGCATCCTCTATGCGCCCGACTATGTGGTGAACGCCGGCGGAGTGATCCAGGTCGCGGACGAACTGCACGGATTTGATTTCGACCGTGCCAAGGCCAAGGCGAATCAGATTTTCGACACGACTCTGGCCATATTCGATCGGGCCAAGGCGGACGGCATTCCGCCCGCCGCCGCTGCCGACCGGCTGGCCGAGCAGCGCATGGCGGAGGCCCGGGCGGCCGGCGGCGTGTAGCTACCGCCTGGTAGAACCGTCCGGTAAGGGCGCTTTGCACACGACGGGTGACCGGTCGGCGGACACCGCCCGGCCGGCCGGGCGGGCCGAGCGCCCCTAGCGGTCCCTACAGCCCCGTCCGATGAGGTGGTGAGCGAGACATCTCTCACCACCCATCGGCGGGTCGGGGCACAAGACACGTTAAAATCGCAGCTGACCAGCGGGGACGGGGCTCCCCTAGGGTTGTGCTGCGTGGCACGTCATGCGGGCGACGTACCGTATGGCCGCGGAAGCAGGTACCGTTGAAGCCCTACAGGCCGGATCCCTCCACGGGGGTCCGCTCTGACTCATGAACGTGAACGCGTGTCAAGACTCTGGGGCCGTCGAGCCCCGTCATTGAGGGGGTCGAGCCATGGGGCGCGGCCGGGCCAAGGCCAAGCAGACAAAGGTCGCCCGCCAGCTGAAGTACAACAGCGGCGGGACCGACCTCTCACGTCTGGCCAATGAGCTGGGCGCATCGCCGACGAAGCAGCCGCCGAACAGCGAGCCGCTTGAAAAGGACGATGAGCTGGATGACGACCCGTACGCTCAGTACGCGAGTCGTTACAACGACGATGAGGACGAGGACGAGCAGGCTCCGTCCGACTCTCCTTACCGTCGCCGCGCTTGACGCTGTAACTCCCACTGACCCGGTTCGAGGCCCGACCTCGGACCGGGTTCTGTGCTGCCCGGACGCAGTGTGCTGTGCCGGTGCACGGCTGAGCCGTCGCCCGGCTGCGGGCCGCTTGTGCCCACCCGTGCCGCCTCAGCGGCACGGCTGCCCACAAGCGGCCGTTCGCGTCAGCTCGCGTAGTCACCGGTCAGAGCCACGGCCTCGGCGTGATCGCCGCGCTCGGTGATCGCACCCGCGACCCAGGCGTCCACACCCCGGTCGGCGAGGACCGAAAGGGCCACGTCCACGGACTCCGGCGGCACGACCGCCATCATGCCGACGCCCATGTTCAGCGTCTTCTCCAGCTCCAGCCGCTCGACCCCGCCGAGCCGGCCCACAGTGTCGAACACCGCGCCCGGCGTCCAGGTCGCCCTGTCGACGGTGGCGTGGAGGTGGTCCGGGACGACCCGGGCCAGGTTGTTGGCGAGACCGCCGCCGGTGATGTGCGAGAAGGCGTGCACCTCTGCCGTACGGGTGAGCGCCAGGCAGTCCAGCGAATAGATCCTGGTGGGCTCCAGCAGCTCCTCGCCGAGGGTCCGGCCGAACTCCGGAACCTCGCGGTCCAGCTCCCAGCCGGCCCGGTCGAAGAGCACATGGCGGACCAGTGAGTACCCGTTCGAGTGAAGTCCGGACGAGGCCATCGCGATGACGACGTCACCCGTACGGATGCGATCTGCGCCCAGCACCCGATCGGCCTCGACCACACCGGTGCCCGCACCGGCCACGTCGAACTCGTCCGCCCCGAGCAGCCCGGGGTGCTCGGCGGTCTCACCGCCGACCAGCGCGCAGCCCGCGAGCACACAGCCCTCGGCGATGCCCTTGACGATGGCGGCGACCCGCTCGGGGTAGACCTTGCCGACGCAGATGTAGTCGGTCATGAACAGCGGCTCGGCACCGCAGACGACCAGGTCGTCCACGACCATGCCGACCAGGTCGTGGCCGATGGTGTCGTAGACGCCCATGCGGCGGGCGATGTCGACCTTCGTGCCGACGCCGTCGGTCGCGGAGGCCAGGAGGGGGCGCTCGTACCGCTTGAGCGCGCTGGCGTCGAAGAGCCCGGCGAAACCGCCGAGGCCGCCGACGACCTCCGGGCGGGTGGCCTTCTTGACCCACTTCTTCATCAGCTCGACGGCGTGATCGCCCGCTTCGATGTCGACGCCCGCGGCTGCGTAGCTGGCACCGGTGGTCTCAGACATGAGTTTGAGAACTTTCGTGTCGTTCGGTACTGCGGAGGCGTTTACGGACGACGGAGCGCATCGGCGGCATCCGTGCCACCGGCCAGCTCGGTCTCCAGGAGCTGCTTGCCCAGCAGCTCGGGGTCGGGGAGCGCCATGGGGTACTCGCCGTCGAAGCAGGCGCGGCAGAGGTTCGGCTTGGCGATGGTGGTCGCCTCGATCATGCCGTCGAGGGAGATGTACGCGAGGGAATCCGCGCCCAGCGACCGGCCGATCTCCTCGACGCTCATGCCATTGGCTATCAGCTCGGCGCGGGTGGCGAAATCGATGCCGAAGAAACACGGCCACTTCACCGGCGGGGAGGAAATCCGCACGTGCACCTCGGCGGCGCCCGCCTCGCGGAGCATCCGGACGAGTGCGCGCTGGGTATTGCCGCGGACGATGGAATCGTCGACGACGACCAAGCGCTTGCCCTTGATGACTTCCTTGAGCGGATTGAGCTTGAGCCGGATGCCGAGCTGGCGGATGGTCTGGCTCGGCTGGATGAAGGTCCGGCCGACGTAGGAATTCTTGACCAGGCCGGTGCCGTACGGAATGCCGCTGGCTTCCGCGTAACCGACGGCGGCGGGGGTGCCGGATTCCGGGGTCGGTATCACCAGGTCGGCGTCGACCGGGGCCTCGGCGGCGAGCCGGCGGCCCATTTCCACACGGGAAAGGTAGACATTCCGGCCCGCGATATCGGTGTCGGGGCGGGCCAGGTACACGTACTCGAAGACGCAGCCCTTGGGGCGGGCCTCGGCAAAGCGGCTGGTGCGCACGCCGTGCTCGTCGATGGCGATGAGCTCGCCGGGCTCGATCTCGCGGACGAACGTGGCGCCGCAGATATCCAGGGCAGCCGTCTCGGAGGCCACCACCCAGCCGCGCTCCAGGCGGCCGAGGACCAGCGGGCGGATGCCCTGCGGGTCACGGGCGGCGTAGAGCGTGTGCTCGTTCATGAAGACGAGACAGAAGGCGCCCTTGACCTGGGGAAGGACCTTGGCGGCCGCCTCCTCGATGGTCAGCGGCTTGCCCTCGGCGTCGGTCTGGCCCGCGAGGAGGGCCGTGACCAGGTCGGTGTCGTTGGTCGCCGCCACCTGGGTGGCACGGCCGTTCTCCCGGGGGAGGGCCGCGACCATCTCGGCCAGCTCGGCCGTGTTGACCAGGTTGCCGTTGTGACCCAGGGCGATCGACCCGTGGGCGGTCGCCCGGAAGGTCGGCTGGGCGTTCTCCCACACCGAGGCTCCGGTGGTGGAGTAGCGGGCGTGACCGACCGCGATGTGGCCCTGGAGAGAGCCGAGGGAGGTTTCGTCGAAGACCTGGGAAACCAGTCCCATGTCCTTGAAGACGAGGATCTGGGAGCCGTTGCTCACTGCGATGCCCGCGGACTCCTGTCCACGGTGCTGCAGCGCATACAGCCCGAAATAGGTGAGTTTGGCGACCTCTTCACCCGGAGCCCAGACACCGAAGACGCCACATGCGTCCTGGGGGCCCTTCTCACCGGGGAGCAGGTCGTGGCTGAGTCGTCCGTCACCACGAGGCACACCTTGAGTCTATGGCAGGGAGGAGGTTCATCCGAACCGGGGACGACCGGTGATGCCTCACACCACGCACAGCCACTCGGCGCGCACAGCGAATCACCTTTAGGGGCAAGCGAATCACCCCTCCGTGATCTTTTGTTCATTCCACCAAAGGGAGGTGCGCGGAGATGTCCGCGCGTTCGCCGCTCGCACTGATCGCCGCGGCATCCAGAGCGGTCACCCAGTCCGTACGGCCGGTGGCCAGGCGCAGCCAGGTGAGCGGATCGGTCTCGACCACATTGGGCGGGGTGCCGCGGGTGTGCCGGGGCCCGGCCACGCACTGGACGACCGCGAAGGGCGGGATGCGGACCTCCACGGAGCCGCCCGGGGCCTTGGCCGCGAGGGCGTCGGCGAGCAGGCGGGTGGCATTGGCCAAAGCCTGGCGGTCGTAACGGATCTCGGCGCCGAGCGCAGCGGCGAGATCGTCCGTGTGGACGGCCAGCTCCACGCAGCGGGTGACCAGGAAGTCGTCCAGCCGGATGGCGCCGGAGGGGGCGGCGAGGAGGCGGTCCGGCGGGGTGGCGGCCAGGGCGGCGAAACGGTCCGCCACGTCGTCCAGGAGGGGGATCAGGGCGGTGTCCGCATCGCCGGCGCCGGTCTCGGCGCGGGAGGCCTTGATCACCCAGTCCACGGCGGTGATCTCCCGCGCGGGCGGGGCGGGTTCCTCGACCAGCCGGGCCACGAGGCCCACGCCCAGGGCGATGCGGGCGATCAGCTCGCGGACCGTGCACTCCCCCAGCCGCGTCGGCAGGGCCAGTTGCGCCTCGTCCAGGCCCGCGGCCGCTTCCCGTACGTGGGCGAGCTGTGCCATGACAGCGGCGCGCGCTTTGGCGGGGTCGTAGCTGCGGGGGCGGGGCTTGCGCTGGGCGGGAGGCATGGCTCCGACCCTATTCGGCGCCGGTCTCCCCGGTCCGCGCCGTGCCGGTGTGCGCTTCCGCGGCGCCGGCCGGGAGCGACCCGAAGTCCCCGAGCCCGTGCTCGACCAGGGCGAACGCCCGCTCCGCCAGGGCGACGGCGCCGGGGAGGACCTCGTCCGCCGACTCGCCGGCGAGCAGACGCCGGTGGTTGTACTCGTGGACGGCATAACGGACGCTCATCAGCTGGGCCGCGACCACCGGAGCGAGCTCGGCATCGGGCCCGTCCTCGGCGGCGGCCAGCTCCTCGGCCAGCAGCTCCTGGGCGCGGCGGACATGCTCATGGGCGCGCGCGAGAAGGGCCGGGGTCTCCTGGATCAGCCGGCGCACCTGGAGCACGTAGGGGTCGTCGCTCATGCCGACGGACGCCTCGTGGGCGTGGAGCCCGGCCATGAAGTCCCTGCGGAAGGCGGCGACCGCGGACTCGCCGGGGTGCCTGTCGCGCACGGCACGGGCGGCGTCGCCGATGTGCTCCTGCATGGGGCCGAGGACCAGATCCTCCTTGGAGGACATGTAGTTGAAGACCGTCATCTTCGAGACCTCGGCGGCCAGGGCGACCTCAGCGACCGACACCTGGTCGTAACCGCGCTCCAGGAACAGCTTGGCGGCGGTCTTCCACAGCGTGCGCCGGGTCTGGATCTTCTTGCGCTCGCGCAGGCTCAGCCCTTCGGTCATGCCCTGACTGTACCAGGATGAAACTTTGACCAGGGCGACAAACTTACCCGATAGAAGAATTGACTCGGTACACGATCCCGGGGCATGGTGAGGGCACGCCGCTTCCGTCGGCGTTCACGGCCGACTCCGGAGGGGGAAGAAGGGTGCATTCATCCACGGCGACGGGGCAGTTGGCCCCGGAGCAAGGGCCTGCAGGAAGGGCTGCGGCGGGGGCCGCGGACGCCCCGGCGCCGGGCGGTCAGGCGGCCGGGCCCCATATGACGGCAGGGCAGCGGAAGGTCGCCTTCGTCGTCTGCATGGCCACGATGCTCCTGGCCGTGCTCGACCAGAACATCGTCTCGGCCGTCACGGTCCCGATCGTGCACGACCTCGACCCCGCGCACGGCATCGACCGGGTCCCGTGGCTGATCAGCGCCTTCGCCCTCGCCTCGAC
The DNA here is from genome assembly GCF_036961605.1 of Streptomyces sp. KLMMK. Taxonomy (NCBI): domain Bacteria; kingdom Bacillati; phylum Actinomycetota; class Actinomycetes; order Kitasatosporales; family Streptomycetaceae; genus Streptomyces; species Streptomyces sp. KLMMK. The sequence continues at coordinate 5,715 of NZ_JBAMDC010000095.1, read as the reverse complement.
CGCCGTCCTGCCCCTGTACGGCAAGCTGTGCGACACCCACGGCGCGCGCCGGGTGTTCCTGGGCGCCGTCGCCGCCTTCCTCGCGGGCTCGGCGCTGTGCGGGGCCGCGCAGTCCATGGAGCAGCTCATCGCCTTCCGCGCCGTCCAAGGCATCGGCGGCGGAGGGCTGATGAGCGTCACCATGGTCGTGATCGCCCAGCTCAAGGCGGGCGAGGCCGCGGGCGGGAGCGGCGGCGCCGGCGGCGGCCGCGGCAAGGGCGGCGGCGCCGGGGTAGGCGGCATCGTGGCGGGCGCGGGCATGGCGCTCGGGCCCGTGCTGGGCGGCGTCCTCGCCGATCACGCCGACTGGCGCTGGGTGTTCTACGTGAACCTGCCCATCGGCATCGCCGTGCTCGCCGCCGCGGCCGTCGTCCTCAAGCTGCCCCACCACGGCTCGCGCCACCGGATCGACTTCCTCGGCGCCGGCCTCGCTGCGGCCTTCTCCACAGCCCTGCTGCTCGTCACCGAATGGGGCGGCAAGGAGTACGCGTGGGGCTCCCCCACCGTCCTCGGACTGATCGTGGCGAGCGTGCTGCTGCTCGGCCTGTTCCTCCGGCGGCAGGCCACGGCGGCCGAGCCCGTGCTGCCCCTGTCACTGTTCAAGATCCCTGTGCTGCGCATCTCGTTCGCGCTGCAGGCGCTCACCGGGATGGCCCTGATGGGCTCGCTCGTCTACGTGATCGTCTACCTGCAGCTCGTGCGCGGCATCGCCGCTACGGACGCGAGCCTGTTCCTGCTCCCCATGGCCGCGGGAATCTCCATCACGGGCATCGTCACCGCAAAGCTCGCGGCCCGCGGCTGGCCGCAGAAGACGTTCGTCGTCACCGGAACGGCTCTCTCGGCAGCGGCGATGGGCCTGCTCGCGACGCTGGGAACCGACACCGGCCTGTGGGTCGTCGCCACGGCGCTGCTGCTCCTCGGCGTGGGGTTCGGCCAGCTGCTCGGCCAGCTGATCCAGCTCACGCAGGAACACGCACCGGCCCGCCAACTGGGCGTGGCCACCACGGGAATCCGCTTCTTCCAGGCCCTGGGCAGCGCGCTGGGCGCCTCCCTGTTCGGCACGGTGCTGGCCCGGGTGTACGAGGCGAAGGGCCCCGGCGGCTCGGCCGGCCGCATAGCCTCGCTCGGCGGCGAGGCCCATGCCCAGGCGATACGGGCCTTCACTTCCTCCGTCGACACGGTGTTCCTGTGTGCGGCCGGAGCGATGGCGGTGGCCCTGCTGCTGGCGGTGCGCCTGCGGCTCCGGTGACCGGAGATCCCGTAACGCCTGTCCCCGGCGGCCGGGCCGCCGGGGACAGGCGCAGCGGGTTATGCGAGCAGCGCGGGGATGGTGGCCTCGTGGGCCTCGCGCAGCTCGGCCAGCGGAATGCTGAACCGGCCCTGGATGTCGATCTCTTCGCCGTCGACGACGCCGATGCGGGCCGCGGGAAGGCCCCGCGCTCCGCACATGTCGGTGAAGCGGAGCTCCTCGCTGCGCGGGACCGCGACGACGGCACGGCCGGCGGACTCGGAGAAGAGGAAGACGAAGGGGTCGATGCCGTCGGGGACGACGATCCGGGCGCCCTTGCCGCCCCGCAGGCACGACTCGGCGAGGGCCTGGATCAGACCGCCGTCCGACAGGTCGTGCGCCGCGTCGACCATGCCGTCGCGGGAGGCCGAGATGAGGATCTCCGCCAGGAGCTTCTCCCGGCCCAGGTCCACGGCCGGCGGCAGCCCGCCGAGGTGGTCGTGGACGACCTGGGACCAGGCCGAACCGCCCAGCTCTTCCTTGGTGTCACCCAGCAGGTAGAGCAGGTGGCCCTCGTCCGAGAAGGCCATCGGCGTACGGCGGTCGACGTCGTCGATGACGCCGAGCACCGCGACCACGGGGGTCGGGTGGATGGCGGTCTCGCCGGTCTGGTTGTAGAGCGAGACGTTGCCGCCGGTGACCGGGGTGCCCAGCTCCAGGCAGCCGTCGGCCAGACCGCGCGTGGCCTCGGCGAACTGCCACATGACCGCCGGGTCCTCGGGGGATCCGAAGTTCAGGCAGTTGGAGATGGCCAGCGGGCGGGCGCCGGAGGCGGCCACGTTGCGGTAGGACTCCGCGAGCGCCAGCTGCGCACCGGTGTACGGGTCGAGCTTGGCGTAGCGGCCGTTGCCGTCCGTGGCAACGGCGACACCGAGGTTGGTGTCCTCGTCGACGCGGACCATGCCGGAGTCCTCCGGCTGCGCGAGGACGGTGTTGCCCTGCACGAACCGGTCGTACTGATCGGTGATCCACGCCTTGGAGGCCTGGTTCGGCGAGGAGATCACCTTCAGGACCTGCTCGCGCAGCTCCTCGGCGGTCTCCGGGCGGGCCAGCTTGTTCGCGTCGTCGGCCTGGAGGGCGTCCTGCCAGTCCGGGCGGGCGTACGGGCGCTCGTAGACCGGGCCCTCGTGGGCGACGGTGCGCGGCGGCACGTCCACGATCTGCTCGCCGTGCCAGAAGATCTCCAGCCGCTCGCCGTCGGTCACCTCACCGATGACGGTGGCGATGACGTCCCACTTCTCGCAGATCTCCAGGAAGCGGTCGACCTTGCCGGGCTCGACGATCGCGCACATGCGCTCCTGCGACTCGCTCATGAGGATCTCCTCGGGCGAGAGCGTCGCGTCGCGCAGGTGCACGCGGTCCAGCTCGACGCGCATGCCGCCGGAGCCGGCGCTGGCCAGCTCGCTGGTGGCGCAGGACAGGCCGGCGCCGCCGAGGTCCTGAATGCCGTCGACCAGGTCCTCGCGGAAGATCTCCAGGGTGCACTCGATGAGGAGCTTCTCCTGGAAGGGGTCGCCGACCTGGACGGCGGGACGCTTGGCCGGCTTCGAATCGTCGAAGGTCTCGGACGCGAGGACCGAGACACCGCCGATGCCGTCGCCGCCGGTGCGGGCGCCGTAGAGGATGACCTTGTTGCCGGCGCCGGAGGCCTTGGCGAGGTGGATGTCCTCGTGCTTCATCACGCCGACGCACAGGGCGTTGACCAGCGGGTTGCCCTGGTAGCAGGAGTCGAAGACGACCTCGCCGCCGATGTTGGGCAGGCCCAGGCAGTTGCCGTAGCCGCCGATGCCCGCGACGACGCCCGGCAGGACGCGCTTGGTGTCGGGGTGGTCGGCGGCGCCGAAGCGCAGCGGGTCCATGACGGCGACCGGGCGGGCGCCCATCGCGAGGATGTCGCGGACGATGCCGCCGATGCCGGTGGCCGCGCCCTGGTAGGGCTCGATGTACGACGGGTGGTTGTGCGACTCGACCTTGAAGGTGACCGCGTAGCCCTGGCCGACGTCGACGACACCGGCGTTCTCGCCGATGCCGACCAGCAGGGCGTCGTTCTCGGGGGCCTTCTCGCCGAACTGGCGCAGGTGCACCTTGCTGCTCTTGTAGGAGCAGTGCTCGGACCACATCACGGAGTACATGGCGAGCTCGGCGCCGGTGGGACGGCGGCCCAGGATCGTACGGATGCGCTCGTACTCGTCCTGCTTCAGGCCCAGCTCGGCCCAGGGCTGCTCGACGTCGGGCGTCTCGTCGGCGTGCTTGACGGTGTCGAGGGTCATGAGGCGTTGACCAGCTTCCTCAGGATCGAGGTGAAGAATCCGAGGCCGTCGGTGCGGCCGGTGCCGACCAGCGGTTCCACGGCGTGCTCGGGGTGCGGCATGAGGCCGACGACGTTGCCCGCCTCGTTGGTGATGCCCGCGATGTCGCGCAGCGAGCCGTTGGGGTTCCCGTCGAGGTAGCGGAAGGCGACGCGGCCCTCCGCCTCGAGCTCGTCGAGGGTGTGCTCGTCGGCGACGTAGCGGCCGTCGATGTTCTTCAGCGGGATGGAGATCTCCTGGCCCGCCTCGTAGTCGGACGTCCAGGCCGTGTCCGCGTTCTCCACCCGCAGCTTCTGCTCGCGGCAGATGAAGTGCAGGTGGTTGTTGCGCAGCATCGCGCCGGGCAGCAGGTGGGTCTCGGTGAGTACCTGGAAACCGTTGCAGATGCCGAGGACGGGCATGCCGCCCTTGGCCTGGTCGATGACGGTTTCCATGACCGGCGAGAAGCGGGAGATGGCCCCCGCCCGCAGATAGTCGCCGTAGGAGAAACCGCCGGGCAGGACCACGGCGTCCACCTGCTTGAGGTCCTTGTCGCGGTGCCAGAGCGGCACGGGCTCGAGGCCGGCGATCCGGACGGCGCGCTGGGTGTCGCGGTCGTCGAGGGTGCCGGGGAAGGTGACGACTCCTACGCGTGCGGTCACGAGTCGACCCGCACGGTGAAGTTCTCGATCACGGTGTTGGCGAGAAACGTTTCCGCCATCTCGTGGATTCGGGCGAGGGCGGCGTCGTCGACCGGGCCCTCCACCTCGAGTTCAAAGCGCTTGCCCTGACGGACGTCGGCGATCCCCTCAAAACCCAGGCGAGGCAGCGCGCGCTGCACCGCCTGGCCCTGCGGGTCGAGGATCTCCGGCTTGAGCATGACGTCGACTACGACGCGTGCCACTGGCACTCCCGGTGTGTGGTGCGTGAGCTGAAGCGGTACGGCCAGAGTACAGTCCCCAAAAATCTACGCGCATAGATATGCTGGGCGTCCTGTCACGTTTACGCATCGACAGCCGGGACGCCCTGGAAAAATCCCGGGAAAAACGTACGGTCCTGATTGCGAAGGGGCACTCGGACCGAATTAACTGGGCTTCACTTTGCAATGCCCTTTGTTGTACAAATGAATAACCATTGACCCGGAACGGATCCGGAACATCCGGAACCTGTGCATCTCCGCAGTTCACCGCGGCGGTGCCCGCTGAAAGGACCGATATTCGTGGCACAGCGCGTAGTGGTCACACTCTCCGACGACATCGACGGCGGGGAAGCCGCGGAGACGGTTACCTTCGGCCTCGACGGCAAGTCGTACGAGATCGACCTCAACACTGCCAATGCGAAGAAACTGCGGGCGATCCTCACGCCTTACCTGGAGGCCGGCCGCAAGCAGTCCCGCTCCGGCAAGGTCTACCGCCGCACCTCCGTCGCCCCCGACCCGGCGGCGGTCCGCGCATGGGCGCGCTCGAACGGCATGGACGTCCCGCCGCGGGGCCGGATCCCCAAGCGCGTGTACGAGGCCTTCAACTCCGCCGACTGAGCCGATTTGCCAAGCACCCCGGATGATCAGCTAGAGTCTGGATCACGCCGAGGGGCGCGGCCGGGAAACCGGACGAACCCCCAGGTCACGCGGGTGTAGCTCAGTAGTAGAGCGCCCTCTTTCCAAGAGGGAGGCGCAGTGTGCGATTCCTGTCACCCGCTCTGAACGTCCTCCGGTCCACACGTGTGTGGCCCGGCGGGACGGATCATGCGGGTGTAGCTCAGTAGTAGAGCGCCCCCTTTCCAAGGGGGAGGCGCAGTGTGCGATTCCTGTCACCCGCTCTGATCGCTTACCGGTCCACCTCCGTGGGCCGGACCGGCGATCCATGCGGGTGTAGCTCAGTAGTAGAGCGCCCTCTTTCCAAGAGGGAGGCGCAGTGTGCGATTCCTGTCACCCGCTCTCATCACGTTACCGACCACTCCGGTGGATCAGGTAGAGTGATGTCTCGCGCCGCCCGGTGAAAGCCGGTCGGAGGCATGCGGACGTAGCTCAGTTGGTAGAGCACCACCTTGCCAAGGTGGATGTCGCGAGTTCGAGTCTCGTCGTCCGCTCAGTGAACGAAG
>NZ_JBAMDC010000094.1:0-20567 GCF_036961605.1 Streptomyces sp. KLMMK | reverse complement strand
CAGGGACAGGAGCCGGCGGCGCAGGGACCGGCGCAGGCGGCGGCGTCGGGTGCGGCCCCGGCATCGGCGTCACCGCCCCGTCGTGATCGACGATCAGCGGCCAGACCGAGCCGTCGGGCTCCTTGGCGTTGATGCGTATGGGGTGGCCGCGGAGGGCCGCGCGCACCCGTATCTCGGAAAGTGCCGAGGTCCGCGCGTCCGCGCCCGGCAGGTCCTCGACCGGCTCCCCGTCGATCGACGCTCCGCCCATTGCGTTGATGACGATCGTGTAGACAGGCGTCAGAGGGACCGAGTCGAGGTCCGTCACAACAGGCATGGTCATTCCTTACGTACCGCCGCCGCCAGAAGGCCAAGGGGCCGCGGCACGCAGGGTGCCGCGGTCCCCCGGATAATGATGACCCGGATCACCCACCGCTGGGGTAGTAGGGGGGTGACCAGCCCAGATACTTGGCGTTCCACTTGGTTTCGATATCGGTGGCGGGGACGATCGATATCTCGCCGATGACCCCGATGTCATTGGACGCGATCTTCCCGTCGCCGACGTAGATGGCCACGTGACCCGCCCGGTGCCCGGTGTCCCAGAACATCAGAGCACCGGGAGGCGGATTGCGGTCGCCGTCGTGCCGCATGTCCTTCGGCATGACGTCCGTGTAGTGGTCGATGGCGTAGTTCGTACCGGAGTAGTTCCAGCCGTAGGCGATGGACGTGAAGGCCAGGCACTTCTGGTACCAGTTCGCGCGGTGGCTGTCGGCCTCGGCCTTCGCCCACTTGATCGCGTCGGCGGTGGAACGCGGGTTCCTCACCTTGTCGGGCCAGTTGGCGTTGCCGTCGTGGAAGGGTTCGCCCGGCTTGCCCGGCTTGCCGGAGGTGTTGCAGTCGCCCGGGGGTTCGTCGGGATCCTTGCCGTTGCCGTTGCCGCTGTTCCCGGCACTTCCTCCGGACGTGTTCGAACCCGGCTTCTTGGGGTGGTTCTCGCCGGACCGCTCCGTGTCGATTCCGGCTTCCTTGGCGATGCTGCGCGCCTGGGTCTCCTTCGGCCCGTAGGCATTGGGGAAGCCGGACCGCTGTACCTTCTGGGCGGCGTCGTTGAGCGACAGGTTCTCCCAGGGGACGTCCTCCAGGCCCGGCGGGTCGCCGCTGTCGCCGCCGAAGAAGAACATCTTGGCCGCGTACTTGGGGTCCATGATCTGTTCTTTGGTGCCCCAGCCCGCCACCGGGCGCTGCTGGAACAGACCGACCGAGTCCCGGTCGCCGTAGTTGATGTTGTCCAGCTGCGACTCGGCGAGAGCGGTCATCAGCGCGATGAGCGTGGCTCGCCCGGGCAGCTTCCCCTCCTTCGCGACCTCATCGATGATCTTGGCGTTGGTGACCTGCCGGGCCCGCAGCTCCTTGCTCGCTCCGCCGCCGGCATCGCCCTGCTGCCCGTTGCCGTTCTCCCCGTCATCGGCCGGCTGCCCCCATTCACCGCAGCCCGCGGCAGAGGCCGAGCTGACCCCGCCGATGCCCGAGACCGCGCCGAAGATGATGAGCATGACGATGAAGACGGCCGCGATGGGGAGCCCGAACTTGAGCACCACGGCACGCCGGGCTCCCCCCGCCGCCAGGGCGAGGGCCTGACGTCCGTCCACTGGCTCAGACCCCCAGGATCCGGCCCACGCGCCACTCGTTGCCGTCGCGCGTGACCTCGGTGAGGAGGACCTTGGTCTCGTCGTACTTGCGGTAGCCGGCGATCGTGGTGTTCACGGTGACCTTGCGCCAGACGCGCAGGGGCGTGTCGGCCTGGTTGCGCACCCGGTCGTCGTCGGCGGGGCCGACGGTGACCTTGTCGACGGTGGACACGCCGCCGTTGGAGACCATCTCGTTCCACGCCGCGTCGTCGAATTTTTTGAGGTTCTCGCGCAGGGCGGAGGTCATCCACGGCGCTGCGCGGTCCACCACCGCCTTGTGGGTCTTGTCCACGGGCGGGTTGCGGGCCCAGTAGACCCGTGCCCATCCTTCCGCCGCCTTCTCCGGCTTGCTGAGGTCCGCCTTCGGCAGAGCCGGAGCCGATGCCGAAGGCGACGGGGCGGCGGGGACGCCGGTCCCCTGGGCCGGCGCCGACTCCGTCCGTGTCTCCGGCGCGCTTCCCGCCCGTACGACCTTCGCCGGGGTGTCGTTCGGCCACCAGTGGGTGGCGGCCGCGCCGAGGGCGAGGAACCCGGCGATCACCAGGATGGCGCCGCCCGCGGTGACCGGCTCCCGGCGTCGCTCCTCCGCAAGGCGCCGCTTGAGCTCCGTCTTCTGGTCCTGGCGGTAGATCTTGCGGGCCCGGCGGCGTACGGACCGCTTGGGGGCCTCTTCGATCTCCTCCGGGTAGTCGTAGGGGGTGTTGAGCAGCTCCCGCCACTCGGCCGGGCTCTGCGGCCCGTTGTCCTTGCTCACGAGTCCCTCCTGCGGCGGCGCCGGTTGGTTGTGGGTGCCGGAGCGGCGGAACGTTTCGCCTGGGCCGGAGCACTCCGCCGGCTCGCGGCGCCGCCCGAAGCCGAGGCCGTGTTCGCCGTCCGGCGGGCCTCGGAAATGCGCTGCTGGCGCGGCGGCGGGGTGTGCGGACGCGTGGGGCGGAACCGGTGACCGGCCTCGGCCTTACCGTCCGGCTTCGCGGAATTGAGCCGTGCGCCGTTCTGCTTCAGCGGCCCCTTGCTCCCTGCCTGGGCTGCACCCTGCTGGGAACGAGCGCCGTTCGGGCGTCCGGTGTTCCCCTCCCCGGAGCGGGCCGTGGCCCGCGCCCGGATGTTGCCCACGGCGGTGGTACGCCGCTCCGGCAGGGTCGAGATGGTCTTGCCCGCAGGCGTACCGGAGCCTGCGCGGCCACGCTCGCCCGGATGACGCTCGCTCTGGGAGCTGGAGGCACCGCCGGCACGACCCGCCGCACCACCGGCCGACCGAGCACCGCCCGACCGCCCCGCTCCGCCACCGGCCGCGGCGTCGGAGGCCGCCCAGGAGGCCATGGCCTGGAGCCCGCGCTCCTTGGCCTTGCCCAGCTGCTCGACTCCCGCGGAAGCCGCTCTGAAGCCGCCCCTCGCTGCGGCGCCGGCACCCATCTTGATGCCGCCCACCGCGGCGTCCTTGGCCTTGCCGCCGGCCCACTTGACGGGACGTGCCGCCTGGCGGCCCGCCCAGCCCGCGGACTTGCCGGCCATCCGGCCGGCGAGCCGGCTGGCCCCGCGTCCCATCGCCATACCCATCGCCGAGCCACCCGGAGTCAGCGCGCCGGTGACACCGACGATGCTGTCCATCACGGCGCGGAACTTGAACGCCGTGATCGCGCTGGTGATGCTGATGGCGCTGGCGGCGAAGTAGCCGCCGGAGCCGCCCAGGAACGTGATGCTGACCGTGTTCAGCACCAGGACGACGCCCAGCACCATCGTGCTCACGAAGGACTGCAGGGCGAAGCCCAGAAGGGCGTCGAACCAGCGCAGGCCCCACTGCCGCGGCCTTCCGGGGATCACCCACAGACAGGCGAAGACCACACCGGCGAGCAGCAGCATCAACGCACCGATCAGCGAGGCGAGCGAGGCGAAGGCCAAGATGATGGCGAGGACGGCAAACAGGGTGGCACAGACGAAGGCGGCCAGCGCGACCGTGACACGGCCGGCGTTCTTGCCCTGCCGCCACTTCATGGCCGGTTTGCCGAGCGCCTCGTCGCTGAGCGTCTTACTCAGGAACTCCTCCCGCGCGTCGTCGAAATCGTCATCACCCGTCGGCTGGTCCGTCTTCTGAAGGACCCGCTCGCCGAATTCTTTGCAGGTGGTGAGGTTGCCGAACTCGGCGATGCACCACGGCGTGACGACGTAGGACCGCCAGATCGCGTCGGTGGACTTGCGGACCAGCTTGGTCTTCTTGGTCGGCTCGCGGTCCTTTTCGTTCTGCTCGAGGTCCGGGGTTCCCCCGATCGCAATGGGCTCCTGCGAATTGCCGGTCATGCCGGCGCTGGTGGCCTCCATCGCGATGGTGGAACCGACCTTGCGCACACTCTCGAGGCTGTCAACCCACACACCGGGAGTAGTCACGAGGGACACCGCGAGAATCCCGGAGGCAGCCACCCAGCCGAGCTGGCTGAGGCTGCTGCCGCTCGCCTTGCGGTGATTGGCCCAGGCGATCAGCGCTCCCACGGCGAGGGCCGAGGGCAGCAGGGTGGAGGAGACCGTGCCACCGGCCTTGGAGATGGCTGTCGTGATCGCGTCGTGGATCTCTTTGACGTCGGTGAAGCCCAGCGTCCACTGGACGGCGACCACGGCCGTCTGGGTGATGAAGACCGTCAGGCCCATGAACAGATCGGCGATGCCGTTGAGCATGCTCCAGCCGATGTCCTTCCACCCCAGCTCGTTGTCCAGCCGGTAGTACAGGACGGAGCCGTACTGCTCGTAGAGGGTGGAACCCGTGCCTTCTCCGACGCGGGGAGTCTTCAGCAGGTCGCCGATGCCCGCGGGGTTGTACTTCTTGTGTTTGTCGTCGGCCGCCGCGGCCCCCGCGGTGACCACGAGCGTGGTGAACGCGCCGAGCAGGGGTATGAGGAGGTTCCGGAACCTGGGAAGTCTCATTGCGAGGACCTCATCAGGGCGTGGCGGACCGGACTGTCCGCGGACATGTCCTCGTCCCGGACGTACACCTGCTGGTCGACCAGCCACGTGTCGTCGGTCTTGACCATGCGCAGCGCCTCGCGGCGAACGGACGTCTGCGCACCCTCGGCGGTCGTTTCCTTCACCATCAGGCCGGACCCCTGGGGGTGCTTACCGGTCGGCGACACGTCGACCGGTATCCCCTCGACGCTCACGGTGACCCCGGGTTCGGGCTTCTCGTCGGCCAAGTGCGCCAACCGCTGCGCGCACCCGTCCGGGCTCCCGTCGCCACCGCGCTTGTTCGGCGTCATCAGCGCACATGACGTCGGTACGTCATGTGCGACGTACGCCTTCGCGAACCGAAGCGCCGCGTCCTTCATCGCCGCCTCGTCCTTCGCCCGCTCCCGCGCCTCCGCGTCGGCCCGTTCGCGTTCTTCCTTGGTGACCCCCGGGTTGCCCCGGGGCTCGCCGCCCTTGTTCTTGCCGTCGCCCGACGACGAGCACCCGGCGACCGCCAGGACCGACGCCGCCGCCACCGCCACTGCCGCAACCCGCCTCACGCCATTGCCTCCTCGGGTTCGGTCTTGCTCATGGACACCACGGGCTGTTCCGCGACGGCGCCGGTCGTCTTCGGCGTCGTGCTCAGGAGCTCCAGCATCTCCATCGAGGGCACGTCGAACTGCACGGTCGCGCTGCTGAAGCGGCGGTCGCGCATGATGCAGTGGCCGTGGCGGATCTCCTGGGTCACGTCCACGCCGATGGCCTGGATGAGCTGCCGCGTGTGCTCGCCCTTCGGCAGGTCGAGCAGGGCCGACATCGCGTCCTGCTGCTCGGGCGTCGTCAGCTGGAAGCCGAAGACCGTCGTCATCTGCTCGACGAGGCCCGTGAGGCTGGCCAGCGACTCCGGGTCCTGGGTGTCGACGACGAGCGCGGTGTGCAGCGCTCGGCCGACTCGGGCGATGTACTGGAGGAACGAGCTGCCCTCGCGGGTGGCCGTGAGGACGTGCACCTCGGGCACCGCGACGACCTTGCGCAGGCCGCGCAGGTCCTTACGGCCGGCCATGCTGATGCCGTAGGCGAGCAGCGAGTGGACGAGCGCCACCGACAGGCGCTGGTGGACGGACCAGTCGTCGCGGGCGTCGTCGGGCGACGGCAGGGTGATGCCGGGGACCTGGACGACCCAGATGCCGGGCGAAGGGGTGATCAGCGTGGTTCCGGAGGGCTTGCCCATGAAGGGTGCGCCGAGGCCGGTGAGCGACAGCTCGTAGAGGGCGTCGCCGGCTTCCCGGGCCAGTTCGTCCTCGGAGCGGCGCAGATACTCGATGACCTTCCACGTCGCCGGGTCGCCCGCGGCGATGATCTCGTTGACCGCGCTCTGGATGGGGGTCTCGGCACCGCGCATGCGCAGGTGCTGCGGCAGGGCGATGCCCAGCTGCGCCGGGACCTCGGTCTGCGCGCGCTCGGCGCTCTCACCGGAGAGAAGGGTGAACAGGTCGGCCACGCCGGCGTACTGGGCACCTGTCTCGATGACGTGGGCGTTGAGCCCGTACCGCTGACCGGCCGAGACCAGGCCGCCCATGTCGCCCTTGAAGTCCAGCGCGAGCACGAAGGAGCCGCGGAAGCCGGAGTCCAGCAGGGACAGCATCATCGCGGTCGTCTTGCCGCGGCCGCTTCGGCCGATGAAGGCCGAGGTCGTGGCGTCACCGCGTTCGGAGCCGCCGGTCAGGTCGTTGCGAACGACGCCGGGCGTCGAACCGGTCAGGTAGCCGATGATCGGGCCGGTGTCGTCGCCGACCGACGCGCCGCCCCAGAACCAGGAGCCGGCGAACGCGCCGACCGTGCGGGTGTGCACCAGGTCGGGCACGCGCAGCATGTCGCCCGCCTGCGTCTCCAGCCACAGCTCGCGCTGTTCCTCGGCGCCGATGCTGACCTCGATGCCGAGGCCGCCGTAGAAGCCGATGACGGCGTCGCAGCGGGCCCGCAGGTCCTCCAGGGAGATGTCGCTGGTGACGACCAGCCGCGGATGGTCCTCCAGCAGCGTGACGTCCTCGCGCTTCATGTCGCGCGAGAGGGACGTCATCGTCTCCTCGGTCTCCTCGATCTCCTGCGCGGTCTCGCCCGCGGAGTGCTTGGCGGCGCTCTGCCGCTGCTCCTTGGCGAGCCGGCGGACCTCGTCGATCTGCTTCAGGGCGTCGCGCTTGTGCATCACCTTGAAGCGGACGGACGGCTCGGGGTTGACCGGCTTGACCTGGATGTCCGTCCCGTAATCGTCGTCGTCCCCGTACTCGGGCACGTACGTGATCTCGGCGACGGCCCGCAGCCACTCGCCCGCTCCGGGCGATTCCATCTCCTCGGGGAAGCCGTCCATGGTGAGCACCGAGACCCAGGTGCTGGTCTCGCCGCGCTGGTCGACGATGCGCAGGTGGTCGGGGTAGGGCAGCACGCGGCCCCGGGTGAGCTGGGCCAGCTTGGCGCCGCTGATCATCCCGTCGGCGTCCGGGTTCGGCAGGACCGTGTCGCGGCGCTGCTCACGCGCGATCATCCAGGCGAGCATCTCGACGGCGGCCGGCTGCGCCTTCCACGGTGTCGTCTCCAGCTGGCGGCCGAGGCGCCGGGTGAGGGCGTCCAGCCGGGCGATCTCCTTCGGCGAGACCGACGTCGAGCCGATGCCCAGCGCGTTCTGCGCCCCTCTGCTGCCGCGGGCCTTGGCCTGGTTGGAGCGTTCGGCGATGCGCACCCCGAGCATCAGCATGCGGGTGGGGAGCTCGAGCTGGTTCAGCCGCTCGACCCGCATGTCGGCCCACTCGGCGAAGTTGCCCGCCGTGAACATGCTCTCCGCCTCGTTCCGGTACTCCTCGGCGTTCAGCGGCGCCCACAGGACCTTGAGGTGGCAGTCGTAGCCCGAGAGCGTACGGGCCAGTGCGCTGCTGGCCTGGTCGTGTTCGCCGTCGCGCGCCGATTCCGACATCAGGTCGGTGTTGGAGCTGCCCAGCACGAACCACGCCTCGGCGTGCGTCTCGGTGATGACCAGGCCGTCCGCCAGTCCGACGTAGCGCGGGGGCGGGGCGGAGCGGTCGCCGTCGACTCCGAAAAAGCGGGAGATGCCCTTGGTGAACTTCATCGCGAATCACATACCTTCCTGGCCGCTCCTGGCCCGCTGGGCGGCCATCGGAGCGGGCATGGGCGCCGTGCGGCCGCCCGTCCATACCTGCTGGGCCGGCTGGGCCTGCCGGGCGGCCCGCTGCTGTGCGGCCTGCTGCCCGGCCGCCTTGCGGTCCTTGGGGGACAGGCTGCGCATCCGGGCGCGGTAGACGTGGTCCGGCCCGTACAGGCGGGGCCGGGCATCGAGCTTGACGGCGCGGCCGGCCGTGCGCTGCGGCTCCTCCGCGCCCAGGAGCCCCTCGAAGACGCTCATGCCGGGGTAGGACAGGGCCTGCTCGGTCTTCTCCCCGAGCCGGGCCCGCAGCGGGAGCCACTCCGAGCGGTCGGCGGCGCGCCGGCCGCCGTTGATGACCGGCCGGTGACCCACCGTCAGGTACCGGATGGTGAGCGCCCACTGGGTGAGGTTCCAGCGCCGCTCATTGCGCCGCGAGCGCTGGGACCCGTAGAAGGTGATCAGTGCGGGCGGGGCGAAGTACAGGGTGAAGAAGAGCTCCGACGGCCAGCCGAAGACGAGGAGGAACGCGCCCATCCACACCGCGTAGATGACCGCGCCGGTGACGAGGACCCGACGGGTCGGGCCCTCGCCGAGGTCCATGCCGAGCAGCTCGTGCTGGCGTGTCTCCAGGTCGAAGTGGCGGGTGAAGGTGTGCCCTACCCTCATGCGCCCGCCACTTTGGTCCAGATCGCCGTGAGCATGCCCTTGGTGCTGTCCGACGCGTAGACGAAACCGGCCACGACGACGCCCGCCATGAAGTGTGCGAGCAGCTCGCCCCACTCGCGCTTCGCGTAGTGGCCGATGGCCCGGACCGCGAGCACGATCAGGAAGATGTTGCCGGCGAGGGTGATGACCCAGTTCTTGAGTTCGGCGCCATTGGTCAGCGCGAGTTCCATCATTTTCTTCCCCTTGCTTGGAGTGGGAGCGAACAGGTGAGGACGCCCGGCCGCCCGGCCGGGCGCGACAGCGCGTCCGGCGGCAGTTGCGGGCCGGAACCGGGAACGGGGCCGTGGCCCCGGGCGGGCGCGGGGGCCCGCCGGAGCTACGAGGACATGCCGCCGTGGACCTCGGAGACCTGCCAGCGCTCGGCCTTGGCCGACGCCACGCGGGTCAGTTTGACCCGGTAGGTCTCCTCCAGTTCGGCGCCGCCGGTCAGCCAGGTGATGGTCGCGGTGCCGATCCGGTCGGTACCGCTGCCCTCGTCGACCGTCCAGTTGCGGAGGCCACCGAGGTTCACGCCGGGCGGGAGGGGGGCGACGGAGGCACCCGGCGCCGCGACGGATTCGGCCTCACCGGTCGCGTACTTGGTGAAGAACTCCTCGGCGACGCCGCGCGTCTTCTCGCTGAAGTCCAGGTCCGTGGACTTGGTGTTCAGCGCGGGCGCGGCCGTGCCGCCGGTCGGCACGCCGACCATGCCGGGCTGGCCCGAGACGACGATGCGGCCGGAGGCGTGGACGACGGGGATGTCCAGGCCGACCCAGCGGGGGCCGGTCGCGGAGCGGGGGTCCTGGTTCTTCCCGTCCCCCTTGTCGTCCTTCTTGGGGTCGTCCTTCTTGTCCTTGGCCTTGTCGTCCTTGGGCTTGTCGCCCGGCTTGGGCGACCCGTCCGTCCCGGGTGTCTTGACCAGCACGTCGACGCGGACGCGGGCCCGCTTGTCCTTCTCCTCGGTGACGCTTCCCGGCTGCGCCGCGAGGACCTCCTGGTGTCCCTTCTGGTTCCAGCCGGCGGCGGTGTCGATGCCCTTGGCCATGTCCCGGGCCAGGGCCTCGGCGCGCGCCTTGGGGTCGTCCTCGTCCCAGCTCAGGTACGACCGCGCGAAACGGGCGGCGACAGCCTGGGCCTCCTGCACCGGGTAGGTGGGACCACTGCTGACCTGGACGGGGGCCTTGGGCGGTGCGGGCGCCCAGAACCACGAGCGGATGCCCGTGATCGCGGCCAGGCCGACGACGGCCCAGAGCGCGCCGCGGCCGACCTTGACCAGGAACTTGGTGCCGCTGTTCTCATCCTCGAGCTGCCAGGGGAGGTCACGCCCCTTGGCCGCGTCGGCACCCGTGCCCGCGCCGGCACCGGCGCCCGTTGCGGCACCCGGGGCGGGCTGCGAGGAGGGGGTCTGACCCTGGAGCCGGGCCGCCGCGTCGGTCCACTGCTGGAGCCCGGCGGGGGCCTGGGCTGCGGGGGAAGGCTGCCCGGCGGGCGGGGCGGGCGCAAGGCCGGCGGGCGGGGCGCCCGGCAGAGAGGCTTCGCCCTTCTTGCCCTTGGCCTTGCCCTTGGCCGCGTCGCTCCGCGGCTCCGGCAGATTCAGAATCCGCCGCATGACCGTCTTGAACGTGCTCAACCCTGGTGACCCTTCCCCCGTGCTAGGCCTGAGTGGCTGGACAGTACTTGGCCTATTTCTGATCGTCAAACAGCTTGATTTGAACAGAAGCTGTTGGGATCTGAACAACTATGGAACAGCGACCGCACCCCGAATTCCTGACATTGCGGGCGGTTCGGGGTGAGAGGTCATCCGCTGCGTGGCCCACCTCACCTGACTACGGGGCCACGGCTCTGCGACTGGGTCGGCACCGGGTCGATTCGGGGCACGTCCGTCTTTTGCCGGGGCTCTTCCGCGGGGGACTTTGTAGCCAACTTGTTGCCTAGCCCCTGAGTTTCCCCGATCCCGGGCCCGTCGAGCCCGAGAGCGGCACGCTCGACCTGGGCCTTGGCCTCGGCTTTGGCCTGGGCCTTGGCGAGGTTCTCCGCACGCAGTTTGGTCTCTTCCTGCCGGACCAGTTCCACGTGTTCCTTAGGAACACCGGGATTCAGCTTGTCCCGGACCAACCGCTCACCGATCCTCTCCTGACCCGGCGGCACCTTGACGTTCTTGTACCGTTCACTCTGCAGCGAGTTGGCGGCATCCTGATAGGACGCAGCCAGCGGCTTATTTTCGTGAGCGAGCTTCATGAGATCATTTCCACGAGACAGCTCGTACAGCTCGTGGTTCTCCATCTTGGCATCGAAGCTCTCCGGGGTGTGGAACTGAAGCTCGAACCGCTCTCCCGACTCCGTGTGCTGCCAAGTGGTATTGATCCCCTTGTAGACGGGGTCTTCCCAGGTGTTCTTCTCGGCGGTTGGTTCGTAGCCCGCCTCACGCAGCCGTCCGTAGGTCTGCTCCACACCCTGGGTGTAGGTGTCCGACTCGAAGGTCAAGGTGTAGCGGTTGAGGTCGTTGATCGACTTGGCGGTCTTTGCGACCGGGGTCCTCTTGTTCTTGAGCGCGGTCGCAGCTTTGCGCCGGAAAGAGTCGACGTCCTTCAGAGAGTATTCGAGGCCTTCCAGCTTGCCGCCCTGCGCACGGGTTTCCTGCTGGATGCCCTTCATCATGGCGTCCATGCCGCCCCGCGCCGCGGCAGCCCGCTCCCACCGCTCGGTGATGACCCGATTCTGCTCCGGGGTGAGGGTGTAACCACCGCCCGTCCAGGCCCCCGCTTGCGTACTCACAGCTCGGTGACCCCCGTCAGGCCGAACATTTCCTGCAACAGTTCCTCGGCCTCATCCGCGCTCAGCTGGATCAGATGCGGAGGGTTGGTGATCCGAGCGTCATAGAAGTCCAGGATCGCGTCGGTCGTCCCCCACACGTCGCCTTCCTGGAACGACTCATCGAGGACGTGCTCCGGGCTGCGCCGCCGTCGGACCACAGTGGTGGGCGCCTCTCCGTCCCGCCAGTCCTGCTCATCCACATAGTGGGCCCAGTAGCGCACCCACACCTGACGGTCTGCCTCCAGCACAGCGGCGCGCTCAGCCCCTACCGGAATCAGCGACTCCAGCAGGGGCGGGTTCAGGACGCCGCTGTCCTTGACGTTCTGCCATTCCCACTCGACCAGCGAAAGGTACTCCCACTGTTCACCGAGCCGGCGCCAAAGGCTCGACGGACGCTCCGCCGAGTACAGGTCGTCGACCGTCGGAACTGCTTCCACAAAGTATTCGTACTGCTCACTCATCGTTTGCTCCCTTTCTCAGAATTTTCGCTGTACCGCCGCTGCTGAACGACCTTCGCCGCGTCCTCGTGGGACTCGGCCGTGTTCTCCGCCTCCTCGCCCAGGGGGCGGAGCCGGCTCGAGCGGTACAGATCGTAGAGAAGGTGGTTCTCCGTCTTCACGCGGAAACTGTCGGGCGTGTGGAAGGCGATCTCGAACTTCACCGTGCCGTCGGGCTGTTGCCACACCGCGCGGAATCCCTTGTGGACGGGATCCTCCCAGGTGTTCTGCTCCGAACCGGGGACGATGACGTAGCCGCGCTCGTGGAGCAGGGCGTACGTGTGGCGGACGCCTTCGGTGTACGACTTCACGTCGAAGACCAGGGTGTAGCGGTTGAGGTCCTGGACCTTGCGGACGACCGTTTCCAGGGGGACGCGGTCCTCCAGTTCCATGGCAGCCTTGCGGCGGAAGGCCTTGAGGCCTTTCAGGCGGTGCAGTTTGCCTTCGAGTTTCGCGCCGTGGGAGTCCGCGAGGGCCTGCTGGACGCCTTCCATCACCGCGTCCAGACCCTTGTGGGCCGCCCGCGCCGCTTCCCAGCGTTCCGTCACCGCGCCGTTCTGTTCCGCCGTTAGTTCCAGGCGGCGGCCCGGCTCCGAGGCGTCGTCCTTCCAGGCCGTGGCGGCCTTGTTCGTCGTCACAGCTCCGTCGCCCCCTTCGCGCCGTGGAGTTCCGTCAGCAGTCGCTCCGCCTCGGCCGCGTCGATCTCCACCAGGTGCGGCGGGTTCGAGGGGCGGGCGTCGAAGAAGTCGTGGACGGCCTGGGTCGGGCCCCACTCGTTCCAGGTCTTGTACGCCTCGTCGTAGATGCGCTCCGGGCTGCGGCGGCGGCGCACCACCGACACCGGCGGCTCCCCGGCCCGCCAAGCCGGCTCGTCCGCGTACCGCGCCCAGTAGCGGACCCAGCCCTGCCGGTCCGCCTGCAGCTCCCCGGCGCGGTCGGCCGTCACCCGGTGGCGCGCGGCGTCCGGCGGCGCGAGCTGGACGGCGGTCTCCGCCGCCTTGTGCCACTGCCAGTCCAGCAGCGACAGGTACTCCCAGTCGTCCCCGCTCGCGGCCGCGCACCGCCACAGGCTCGACGGGCGCTCCTGCGGATGCTCGGGCCCCGTCTTCACGAAGTACGTGTACTTCTCGTCCTCCAGGCGCCGCCGCTCCGCCTCCGCCTCGGCCATGCGCTTCTTCAGCGCCGTGCCGTCGGTGGGCCGGCCGGGGCGGTCCTGCGAGTGGTCGTCCTCGCACTCGCTGAACATGTAGTGCTGCCGGATCCGCTCGATCGTCGGCCACAGCCACATCTGGTGCCAGTAGGCGAGGTCGCTGCCCTCGCGCGACGGGTCGGCGTCGGCCTCCGTCGCGGCGCGCCAGGACGCGTGCAGGGCGGCCAGTTCCTCGGTGACGCCGCCGTGCAGCGGCCAGCACGGCCAGATGCGCAGGTGCAGCTGCGGCGCGTAGTGCCGGCCGAGCCAGTCCAGCCAGTCGGCCAGCCCGCGCCAGTCCGCCTCCGTCGCGCGCAGCGACCACGGCAGGTGATCGGTGCCGGGGGCCGCCCCGGCGGCTGCGCCGGCGGCGGGGCGCGCCGTCGCCGCCTCCACCGCGTGCAGCCGGTCGATGACCTCCCCGACGACCTCGGTGATCTCGGCCTGGTTCGCCTTGATGCCCGTCGCGAAGTTCTTGACCGCCGCTTCGAGCTGGGTGCGCCACTCCCGGAGGGTTTCGATCTCCTCCTTGAGGGCCCTGACTTCGTCCTGAAGCCGTTCGTCGACTTCGTCCTGAAGCCGTTCGTCCCGCAGTTGTTCTTCCACGCCCTACCGCCCTCCTACGTCCTACGCGCCCGCGCTCTCCAGCGGCGGCGGCCCGATCCGCGACGCCCTCGTCGCGTGCTCGCCCGCCCGCAGCGCCGCTCCGTCCCGGCGCTGGTCCCACGGCAGCAGCTCGGCGATGACGCCCGGCGCGCCGCGGAAGAGCAGGAGCGCCCGGCCGTGCGGCAGCTGGCGGATCTCCTCGGGGCGGAGGATGCGGCGTTCGCGCTCGACCTCGTTGGTGCCGTAGCCGAAGAGGCGCTGGGTGTCGCGCGACTTCGAGAGTTCGACGAGCTCGGCCTCGCCGACGAGCTCGGAGAAACGGCGCAGCGCCTCGACGTCCTTCAGGCCGCCCATGACGAGGGTGGCCGCCGCGTTGTCGAGGAGCGTGTCGGCCTCGTGCTGTCCCCACCGGAGGACGGCCTGGGCCAGGGACTGCAGGGCGTAGACGATGTGGATGCCGTAGCCGCGGGCGTCGGAGGCCAGCGACGGCAGCTTCGGCAGCGGGGCGACGTTGGCGACCTCGTCCAGGACGAGGCGCAGGAACGGGTCCAGCCGGCCCGAGGGCAGCCGCGGCGCCCGGCGCTTGGCCGCGTCGACGACCTCGCCCAGCAGCATCGTCGTCAGCGGCGAGACGTTCGTCGAGGCGTTGGAGTCGCTGATGAGGACCAGGGTGTCGCGGGAGGCGACGAACGCGTCCGGGTCGAAGGTCGGCACGCCCGGCTGCGGGGTGACGCAGCGCAGCACCTTGCGCAGGGCGAGCGGTTCGATCTGGGCGGCCAGGGTCTGCCGGGTCGAGGCGACGGTCTCGTCGGCGCCGGTCGACACGGAGCGCAGGAGGACGTCCCAGCCGGGTTCGGCGTTGGGGTGGTCGGTGAGGATGGCCCGCGGCTCGCTGGCCTTCTCCAGGTTGGTGGCCCAGCGCATGACGTGCTCGATGGTCTTGCCTTCGAGGGCCGCGGCGTGGAGGAGCCTCGTCAGCGCGGACGACGCCGTCTGCTGGAAGAAGCTGCCGTTGCTGGAGGAGCTGTCGTCCGCGCCCATGCCGACGGAGAACGACAGGGCGCGCGACGTGGCGGTCTCGCCCTCCTGGCACCCGGCCACCGGGTCCCAGACCATCCTGTGCGGCCAACCGACGGTGTCGAGCGGGTCGAAGACCCATACCCGGCCCATGCGCGAGCGCGGTTCGGCGATGACGTCGAGGACGTCGGCGCGGGTGGAGGTGACGACGAGCGGGCCCGGCGCGTCCAGGCACGCGGGGATGACGACGTTGCGGGACTTGCCACCGCCGGAGGGGGCGATGACCGCAACCGAGTCCTCCGGCGTGGCCACCAGCGGCTGGCCGGTGCGGACCTGAGTGCCGAGCATCCACCCGACCTCGCGCAACTCCGCACGCGCCGCAGCCCTGGGGTCGAACTTGCCGTCCTTGCCGGTGAACGACGTCGCGCGCGTCATCTTGGCGGCCTTGCGGGCGCGCTTCTCGCCGAGCATGTCGCGGGCCTCGGTCGCGGAGGCGAGACCCTCGCCGCCCGCGCCCCGGACACGGCGCTGCCGGGCCTGTGCGGCCAGCATGACGGTCGCGATCGGGCCGAGGAGGAAGCCCAGCCAGACCGCGACGGTGACATTGGCCGACGCCGGCACGATGCCGTCGCCCAGGCCGGTCAGCGGCTTGTGCTCCGCGAGGGCGCCCGCCGTGGCCAGGACATTCGTCAGGGCCATGTTCTCGGCCGTGACCCAGACGGCCAGGTGCCAGCTGACGACGACGGCGGCGACCAACGCCGATGCCTTGACGAGGGCGATCTCACCCTTGGGTCCGCCGCTCTCGTACTTGCGTCCCACTTTGCGCGCCGCTGCCACGCCGTGGACCCCCGTCCCTTGCTTGATGTGATCTCTTCAGATCGCTGCGACGTTAACACCTCCGTGCGACAGGTCAGGCGTTCGAGGCGGGGGCGGGGGGACTACGCAGCGAAGGTGTTACGCAAGGAGGGCACGAGGGCGGCCCCGGGATTGCCGAGGACGCCGGCCCGGTTACGTATCGAGGGCGCCGCCGGTGGCACCGAGGGCGCCGGCCGGTTGCACCGAGGACGGCTGCCGGTTACGCGGAAGCGCGGTGCGCGCG
The DNA here is from genome assembly GCF_036961605.1 of Streptomyces sp. KLMMK. Taxonomy (NCBI): domain Bacteria; kingdom Bacillati; phylum Actinomycetota; class Actinomycetes; order Kitasatosporales; family Streptomycetaceae; genus Streptomyces; species Streptomyces sp. KLMMK. The sequence continues at coordinate 4,885 of NZ_JBAMDC010000094.1, read as the reverse complement.
CCAGACCGGGCTGTCCACGTAGTGGTTGTCGTAGCGCTCGGCCGACTCCTTGATCTCCTCGACGCTCGCCTCGCCCCGGGCCACGCGGTCCAGCAGGCGGTAGTAGTCGAAGCGGCCCATGCCCGGCGTGAAGACGACCAGGGCGTCGGCGGAGCGGCCGGCCGCCGGGGCGAAGGCGTGGGGCATGCCGGGCGGCACGGCGAGGAAGTCGTTCTTCTCCAGCGTCACGATGGTCTCCCCCGTCAGCACCTCCAGCGTGCCGTCGAGGACGAAGAAGAACTCGGTGGCGCGGGTGTGGAAGTGGGACGGGGCCCCGGCCGTGCCCTCGGCGAGCGTGGCGCGGTTGCTGGTGAACGCACCGCCGGTGGTGTCCGAGTCCGCGAAGAGGGTGATCAGGGAGCCGGGGGCGTCGCTGAGGACGGTGGCCTCGGCGGCGCGGACGAGGACGGGGGCGCTGGCGGTGGCGGGGCTCTGGGGCTCGGACATGGAGGGCTCCTCTGAAGTGCGGTGACGCGGCGCGCCGTTCGTTCTGAAGATCAATCTACGGGGTCGAGTGTCCGGTGTTGTGGTGCACTTTGCGCACAAAATCGTGGGCCAATTGGGCCGACCGCCGGCCCGTGGCGGCACCCCCCGGGCGACCACACCGCCTCCGCACCACCCCCCTCCGCCACCGCACGCCCACCGCACCACCAATTCGTCACGACCACCGGCACTTTATGGAACCGCACCGTCACCTGACGGAGTGAGAAAACCTCGCTTCACCTGCCACCCAGTTTTGCCGAAAATTGTTCACGGACGTGCCATGAACTCCCGGGTATGGAGGTTTCGATGGAAGGAAAAGTCGCTCTCGTCACCGGGGCGGCAGGCGGAATAGGAGAATCGGTCGTCCGGACGCTGGCAGAGAAGGGAGTCGCCGTAGCGGCGGTCGACAAGGACGAGGTCCGGCTGCGGGCCTGCGTCGAGAAACTCACCGCGGACGGCCTGCTGGTGGAGGCATTCCCCGGGGACGTCACCTCCAGCCCGGAAGTGGAGGCGGTCGTCGACGCGGTCGAGCGCCGCCTCGGACCGCTGGACTACCTGGTCAACGCCGCCGGCGTGCTCCGGCTCTCCGAGGCGCGCCGGCTGACGGACGAGGACTGGAAGTTCACCTTCGCCGTCAACACCAGCGGCGTCTTCTTCGTCTCCCGCGCCGTCGTCAACCGCATGGTGCCGCGCGGCCGCGGAGCGGTGGTGACGGTCGCCTCGAACGCGGCCGGCACGGCGCGGGTGGAGATGGCGGCCTATTCGGCGTCCAAGGCCGCGGCCACGATGTTCACCAAGTGCATGGGACTGGAGGTCGCCAAACACGGTATCCGCTGCAATCTGGTGGCGCCCGGCTCGACCGAGACGCCCATGCTGAGCGATATGTGGAAGGACGGGGACGCGGCGCGCAAGGCATCGATCGAAGGCGTCGCGAGTTCGTACCGGGTGGGAATTCCGCTGCGGAAACTGGCCCGCCCGGAGAATGTGGCCCAGGCCGTGGTGTTCCTGCTGTCCGACGCGGCGTCCCACATCACGATGCACGACCTGACGGTGGACGGGGGTGCGGCGCTGGGTGTCTGAACGGCACGCCCTCGAACCTTCGAGCGCCGTACGGGCGGATCGCCCGTACGGCGCTCGACTCGTATGTACAGCACGTACGTGCCCGGGCGGCGCGTACGTGCCCCGGCGGCGCGTACGTGCCCCGGCGGCGCGTACGTGCCCGGCAACGCACTTCTGCCGCGACGACCGATCGCCGTCGCGGCAGAAGAAACAGGAAACCGCCGAGCCCGGCCCTCCCTAGACGCCCCCGGCCCCGCTCGCGCTCCGGGCAGCACCCATCACAGCCTCCGGCGCCGCCGCGCTCCGGACGGTGTCCGGGCCCACGGATGCGGAACCACCGCCGCTCCGCTCCCCCCGCCGCGACCGCAGCAGCACCGCCGACACCACGGCCGAGGCCGCGAACGCCGCCGCCGCGATCAGCAGCGCGAAGGCGTACCCGGAGCTCGTCGCCGAGCCGATGCCCTCCCCCGCGTCCCGCAGGCCGCTCGCGTGGGCCGTGGCCAGGGAGACGAGGACGGCCAGGCCGACGGTGGGGCCGACCTCCATCGCCGTGTTGACGACGCCGCCCGCGAGCCCGGCGCGCTCGTCCTCGACGTCCTCCAGGGCGACGACGGTCGACCCGGAGAAGACGCACGCGATGCCCACGGGGAAGACGATGAGGCCGGCGAGCAGCGTGCCCGCGTAGGCGCTGTCCGCGCCCAGCTGCCCGATCAGCACCAGCCCGGCGGCCGCGACGAGCAGCCCGCCCACCGTGACCGCACGGCCCCCGAAGCGCCCGATCAGCCGCCCGGCCAGCATCCCGGTGACGACCTGCGCCGCGCTGAAGGGCAGGAAGGCCGCGGACGTCAGCAGCGGGGAGGCGTTGCGCACCTCCTGGAAGTACAGGGACAGCAGGAAGAAGATCGTCGACATTCCGGCCGAGCCGATGAAGACGGCCCACAGGGCCGTGGCCCGGTGCCGCCGCGCCAGGAACCCCAGGGGCACCAGCGGGTGCGACACCCGCAGCTCGACCGCCACGAACGCGGCGAGCAGCAGCGCCCCGGCCGCGATCGGCCCCCACACCACGCCCGCGCCCCAAGGCCGCTCGCCCGCCTCCACGAGCCCGTAGCTCATGACGGTCAGCCCGGCCGTGACGAGCACGGCGCCCGGCACGTCCAGCGGCACGCGCACCGGATCGGGGCCCGCGGGCAGCACCCGCCGCGCCGCGACCACGGCGAGCAGCGACACCGCCACGGGCACCACGAACGACCACCGCCACGACACCCACGTCGAGACCGTCCCGGACAGCAGCATGCCCGCCGTCGCCCCGAAGCCGGCCAGCCCGCCCCACACCGCGAGCGCCCGCGCGTGCCGGCCCTCGTCGGGGTAGAGGGAGCGGACCAGGGACATCGCGGCGGGTGCCGCGAGCGCCGCCCCGACGCCCTGCACGAAGCGGCCGCCGAGGAGGAAGGCGAAGCCGGGCCCGAGCCCGGCGGCCGCCGAGGCCAGCCCGAAGACGGCGGCCCCGGCGACCAGCGCCCGGCGCCGACCCATGAGGTCTCCCAGCCGCCCGCCCAGCATCAGCAGGCCGCTGAACGACAGCCCGTACGCGGCGCTGACCAGCGTCAGCTGCGCACCGGACAACCCGAGGTCGTGCTGGATCGCCGGCAGCGCCGGCGACAACATCGTGATGGCCAGGATCAGAACGACCTGCACGGCGCCCAGCAGGGCGAAACCGCGTCCGGTGCGCGCGACCGCGCCCGGAGCCGGTGCGTAACCGGAGGACATGACTTCCCTCTTTCCATGCTCTTTCTACGGCTTGTACGAGGGGAGGGCCCTCACCCCTGTCCCGGCAGCCTCACCGACTGCTCGTGCCGGAACACGTCCCTCGGGTCCCACCGCGCCTTGACCGCCTGCAGCCTGCGGTAGTTCCCCTTGAAATACAGCTCGTGCCACGGCACCCCGGACCCGTTCCACCGCGCCGTGTTCAGGTCGGCGTCCGCGTAGTTGACGAAGCACCCGTCCGTCACGTCCCCCGGTCTGGGCACGCCCCCGGACGCCGCGTAGACGTCCTGGTAGAACTCGCGGATCCAGGTCAGGTGCCGTTCGTCGTCCGCGGCGTTCTGCCAGAAGGTGATGTAGTGCAGCTTCATGACGGAGTCCCGCTGCGGCACCGCGGTCTCCGCCGGTCCGACCGCGTTCACCCGGCCCCCGTACGCGCTGATCATGACCACGGACATGGGCCCGCTGAAGTCGTCGCGGGTCAGGTGCCGGTAGAACGCCTTGAGCTGGTCCTCCGGGAACCCCTTCCGCATGTACGCGGACTTGGCCTTGAACCGGGTCGTGGTGTCGGGCGCGGTGAAGCCCGGCCAGGACGTGGTGGCGTGCAGCCAGGAGATCGTCCGGCGGTCGTCCACCCGGTACCGGACGCCCACGCCCTGCGACACGGCGGCGAGGAAGGCGTCCAGCAGCCCGGACGCGTTCGGCACGGACGCGTCGATCTGCGTCGTCATGGAGAACGACCCGGCGGACCTGTGCGTCGGCTTCAGCTGGCTGAACAGGCTCGCGTACGGGGAGCCGGGCGCGCTGTTGCGCTCGCACCACCGGCCGTAGTTCCGCAGGATCGTGGTGAACGCCGCCTCGGTCATCCCCTCCCACGGCCAGGTGACCGTGGAGACGTGCACCTCGGACGGCGGCTGCGGCAGCAGCCCGGCCGGATCCGCCCCGCCGGCCCCCGGCGACCGCATCAGGTACCGCGTGACCACTCCGAGCGCGCCTCCGCCCGCGCCCGTGTGCGCCCACAGCAGCTCACGGTTGGGGTCGTTCTCCTCCCGCGTGGCGACCACCTTCCGGGCGGTGCCGTTCGCGTCGACGACGACGGCCTCGATCCCGTACAGGTGGTCCACGACGAGGCCGTGCAGCCGGGAGAGCGCGCCGTAGCCACCGCCCACGATGTGCCCGCCCGCGCCCACCGAGGGGCAGGTGCCGCCGGGCACGGTCACGCCCCAGCCCCGGTACAGGGCGCGGTAGGCGTCCCCCAGGCGGGCTCCGGGCTCGATGAAGAAGGCGCGCCGCCCGGCGTCGTAACCGACGCGGTCCATCGAGCCCGTGTCGATGACGAGCCGTACGTCGTCCGTGGTCACGAAGTTCTCGTAGCAGTGGCCTCCGCTGCGCACGGCGGGCTTCCGGCCGGTGTCGACGGCCTCCTGGACGGCCGCGAGCACGTGGTCGGCCGACCCGACGAGGCGTACGGCGTCGGGCGTGCCGACCCAGCGGCGGTTGGCGCCCCAGACCAGGTCCGCGTAGCGCCGGTCGGACGGCCGGA
>NZ_JBAMDC010000093.1:0-20589 GCF_036961605.1 Streptomyces sp. KLMMK | reverse complement strand
AACGCGCGCGGGGCACCCGGCCGGACAACCGCGCAACGGCCCTACGAACAGCCGCGCCGCTGCTCGACGTACACACTCAGCCCGTCCAGCAACCGGGCCAGCCCGAACTCGAACATCGCATCCAGGTCGGCATCGGTGCCGCCCCGTGCCCGGCGGGCGGCGGCCCCGTCCTCCAGATTCACGGCCACGCCGCGCACGTACCCGGCGACCGTGGCCCCGATGCGGACCACCGCGCCCGCCTCCAGGCCCGGCCCGGGCCCCTGCGCCTGGGCCATCGCCCGTTCCATGAGGCCGGTGGCGCACGCGGGGAGCTGCGGCCGCGGAACGGACACCATGACCCTGGCCAGCCACGGATGGCGGCGGTAGACGGCCCACTGGTGCCGGGCGGCCGCGTACAGACGGCCGCGCCAGTCGCCGGGTGCATCTCCGGGCGGGCCGCACTCGCCGAAGGCAGCGTCCGCCATCCGGGTGACGAGGTCGTCCTTGCCCGGCACGTGCCGGTACAACGCCATGGTGGGGACGCCGAGTTCGGCTGCGAGGGCGCGCATGGACAGGGCCGCGGCGCCGTGGGTGTCGGCCAGCGCGATCGCCGTCCGCACGATGCGCTCGGGGGTGAGCTTCCTCAGCGCGCCCGCCGCGCGGGGCGGCCGGCCGTTGCGCTCCGCGCAGGGCCCCTCCCCCGGCCCGGACCCGCCGCACGGGGCGGCCACGACGGTGCCGACCCCGGGCACCGCCCGCACCACGCCCTCCTCGCGCAGCACCGACAGGACCTTGGCGGCGGTCGCCGTCGCGACGCCCCACTCCTGGGCGATGCGCCGCACGGAGGGTACCTTCTCCCCCGGGCCGATCTCCCCGGAGGCGATGCGGGCGCGGAGTTCGGCGGCGATGCGGCGGTACGGGGCGGTCGACGCCGGAGCCGCGGGCTGTTCCAGTACACCCATGACGGGAAGGCTAGGAGAGCCGCGGGGTGCGGCGGAAGGCGCGTCCCGCCGGCGGCGGGCGCGGAGCGGCCGCGGGCCGAACTCCCCTGCCCCGTACGGCCGGCAGGCCCGGCCGCCCCGAGGGGGTGCCGGGCCTGCCGAGGACGCCTCCGTACGCCGGCCCGTCAGCCTGTCGGGCTGCCAGTCCGTCAGGCCATCAGTCCGTCAGATTCACCGCACGGGCCGACGCCGCGCCGATCTCCTCGGCGATCTCCGACAGAACCGCCGGCGGGACCGACTCGTCGACCGTGAGGGCCACGAGCGCCTCGCCGCCCTCCGTGGCGCGGGAGACCTGCATGCCGGCGATGTTGATGCCGGCCTCGCCGAGGATGCGGCCCAGGGTGCCGACGACGCCGGGGCGGTCGGCGTAGCGGAAGAAGGCCATGTGGTCCGCGAGGGCGAGGTCCACGTCGTGCTCGCCCACGGCGACGATCTTCTGCTGGTTCTTCGGGCCGGCGAGGGTGCCGGAGATGGAGACCTCGTCGCCCCCGGACAGCGTGCCGCGCACGGTCACCACGTTGCGGTGCTCGGCCGACTCGGAGCTGGTGGTCAGCCGCACCTCGACGCCGCGCTCCTGTGCGAACAGCGGGGCGTTGACGTAGGAGACCGTCTCGTCGACGACGTCCTCGAAGACGCCCTTGAGCGCGGACAGCTCCAGGACCTTGACGTCGTACTGGGTGAGCTCGCCGTAGACCTCGACATCGAGCCGGACGGCGACCTCGCCGGCCAGGGCCGTGAAGATCCGGCCGAGCTTCTCGGCCAGCGGCAGGGCGGGCTTGACGTCCTCGGCGATGACGCCGCCCTGGACGTTGACCGCGTCCGGCACCAGCTCTCCGGCGAGGGCGAGCCGCACCGACCGGGCCACAGCGATGCCGGCCTTCTCCTGGGCCTCGCCGGTGGAGGCGCCGAGGTGCGGGGTGGCCACCACGTTGTCGAACTCGAAGAGGGGGGAGTCGGTGCACGGCTCCGAGGCGTAGACGTCGAGGCCCGCGCCCGCGACGCGGCCCTCCTTGAGCGCCGCGGCGAGCGCCGTCTCGTCCACGATGCCGCCGCGCGCGGCGTTGACGATCCGGACGCTGGGCTTGACCTTGCGCAGGGCCTCGTCGCCGATGAGCCCGAGCGTCTCCGGCGTCTTGGGCAGGTGCACGGTGATGAAGTCCGCGACCTCGAGGAGCTCGTCGAGCGTCAGCAGCTTGACGCCCATCTGGGCGGCGCGGGCGGGCTGCACGTACGGGTCGTAGGCGACGACCTTCATCCCGAAAGCGGACATCCGCTGGGCAACGAGGACGCCGATCCGGCCGAGGCCGACGACGCCGAGGGTCTTCTCGGACAGCTCGACGCCGGTGTACTTGGAGCGCTTCCACTCGCCGTTCTTCAGCGCCGAGTTGGCCTGCGGGATGTTCCGGGCGGTGGCGATGAGCAGGCCGCAGGCGAGCTCGGCGGCGGTGACGATGTTGGAGGTCGGGGCATTCACGACCATCACGCCGGCCTTGGTGGCGGCGGAGACGTCGACGTTGTCCAGGCCGACGCCGGCGCGGGCGACGACCCGCAGCTTCTTCGCGGCGGCGATGGCCTCCGCGTCGATCTTCGTGGCGCTGCGTACGAGCACGGCGTCGACGCCGGCGATGGCGGGCAGCAGCTCCGCGCGGTCGGCGCCGTTGCAGTGCCGGATCTCGAAGTCGGGGCCGAGCGCGTCGACGGTGGCCGGGGAGAGCTCCTCGGCGATCAGCACGACGGGTTTGCGGGGCGAAACAGTGCTCACGGAGTCCTCAGTCCTCACTGGTCCATGGCGGACGGCCGTCCCGACGGCCGCAGGCGGTGAAGGGGGCAGGCAGCCGCGTGGAAGACGCACGACGCTGTGAGCCTGGTACGCGCTTGTTGGTGTGCAGTGTATCGGCGGTTGCCGCGCCCTCGCGCGAGCTTCGCCCACGGCGCCGGGCGGCGCGGAGTGCGCCTACTCCTTGTCGTCCACCCAGCTCATCAGCTTGCGCAGCTTCTTGCCGGTGGTCTCCAGCAGGTGGTCCTCGTCGGCCTTCTTGTACTCGTTGTACTTGGGCAGGCCGGCCTGGTACTCCTTCATCCAGTTGTTGGCGAAGGTGCCGTCCTGGATCTCGCCGAGGACCTTCTTCATCTCGGCCTTGGTGCCCTCGTTGACGATGCGCGGGCCGGTGACGTAGTCGCCCCACTCGGCGGTCTCGGAGACGGACCAGCGCATCTTCTCCAGGCCGCCCTCGTACATGAGGTCCACGATCAGCTTGAGCTCGTGGAGGCACTCGAAGTACGCGATCTCCGGCTGGTAGCCGGCCTCGACCAGGGTCTCGAAGCCCGCCTTGACGAGCGCCGACGCACCGCCGCACAGGACGGCCTGCTCGCCGAAGAGGTCGGTCTCGGTCTCCTCGGTGAAGGTGGTCTTGATGACGCCGGCGCGGGTGCCGCCGATGGCCTTGGCGTAGGAGAGCGCCAGCGCGAAGGCGTTGCCGGAGGCGTCCTGCTCGACGGCCGCGATGCACGGCACGCCGCGGCCCTCCTCGTACTGGCGGCGGACCAGGTGGCCCGGGCCCTTGGGGGCGACCATGCAGACGTCGACGCCGGCCGGGGGCTTGATGAAGCCGAAGCGGATGTTGAAGCCGTGGCCGAAGAAGAGCGCGTCGCCGTCCTTGAGGTGCTCCTTGACGGACTCCTCGTAGACCTTGGCCTGGATCGGGTCCGGAACGAGGATCATGATGACGTCGGCCTCGGCCGCGGCCTCGGCCGGGGTGACGACGCGCAGGCCCTGCTCCTCGGCCTTCTGCTTGGACTTGGAGCCCTCGTGCAGGCCCACGCGGACGTCGACGCCCGAGTCGCGCAGGGACAGCGCGTGGGCGTGGCCCTGGCTGCCGTAGCCGAGGACCGCGACCTTGCGGCCCTGGATGATGGACAGGTCGGCGTCGTTGTCGTAGAAGAGCTCGGCAGCCACGTTGGGGATTCTCCTTGTTTCCGGTTTTCCGGTTGTGCGTCCCACCGTATGACGGGCGGGCGGACGGAAGATTTCGGGTCTCGGTATGCGGATCCGCGCGGGGGTCCGGGGGTCCGCAGGGGATGCGGGGGGGGACCGCAGGGGGCTCGGCCCCGCAGGGGGTGCGGGGCCGGCCTCAGGCCGAGCGGTCGAGGGCGCGCAGGCTGCGGTCCGTGATGGACCGGGCGCCGCGCCCTATGGCGATCGTCCCGGACTGCACCAGCTCCTTGATGCCGAAGGGCTCCAGCATCTTGAGCATGGCGCCGAGCTTGTCGCTGCCGCCGGTCGCCTCGATGGTGACGGCCTCCGGGGAGACGTCGACGGTCTTGGCGCGGAAGAGCTGGACGATCTCGACGATCTGGGAGCGGGTCTCGTTGTCGGCGCGGACCTTCACCAGGACGAGTTCGCGGTGGATGGCCGCGCTGTCCTCCAGCTCGACGATCTTCAGCACGTTGACGAGCTTGTTGAGCTGCTTGGTCACCTGCTCCAGCGGCAGCGACTCGACGTTGACGACGATCGTGATGCGGGAGATGTCCGGGTGTTCGGTGACCCCGACGGCGAGGGAGTCGATGTTGAAGCCGCGCCGGGCGAACAGCGCGGCGATCCGGGTCAGGATGCCGGGGGTGTTCTCCACCAGGACGGAGAGCGTGTGCTTGGTCATCAGGTTCTCTTCCTCGTCAGGCCTCTGTCGCCGCTGTCATCGGTCGTCGGCGGTCCGTCAGTCGTCCTCGGTGTCGCCGAAGTCCGGGCGGACTCCGCGCGCGGCGAGGATCTCGTCGTTGGAGGTGCCCGCGGCGACCATCGGCCAGACCATGGCGTCCTGGTGGACGATGAAGTCGATCACGACGGGCCGGTCGTTGATGGCGTTGGCCTTCTCGATGACGGCGTCGAGCTGGTCCGGGCGCTCGCAGCGGATGCCGACGCAGCCCATGGCCTCGGCGAGCTTGACGAAGTCCGGGACGCGGGTGCCGGCGCAGGGCTCGGTGCCGGCGCCCGTGGCGGAGCCGCCGTTGGAGACGGCCGGGCCCGCGTGGAGCACCGTGTTGGAGTAGCGCTGGTTGTAGAACAGGGTCTGCCACTGGCGGACCATGCCGAGGGCGCCGTTGTTGATGATGGCGACCTTGACCGGGATGTCGTTGAGCGCGCAGGTGACCAGTTCCTGATTGGTCATCTGGAAGCAGCCGTCGCCGTCGATGGCCCAGACGGTGCGGTCGGGCATGCCGGCCTTGGCGCCCATCGCGGCGGGGACGGAGTAGCCCATCGTCCCGGCGCCGCCGGAGTTGAGCCAGGTGGCGGGCTGCTCGTAGTCGATGAAGTGGGCGGCCCACATCTGGTGCTGGCCGACGCCCGCGGCGTAGATGGTGTCCTTCGGCGCGAGCTGCCCGATGCGCTGGATGACCTGCTGCGGGGAGAGGCTGCCGTCGTCGGGCTGGTCGTAGCCGAGGGGGTAGGTGTCGCGCCAGCGGTTGAGGTCCTGCCACCAGGCCGCGTAGCCGGTGCCGGCGGCCTCGCCCGTGCGGCCCTCGGCGTGCTCGGCCTGGATGGCGACGATCAGGTCGGCGATGACCTCGCGGGCGTCACCGACGATCGGCACGTCGGCGGCGCGGTTCTTGCCGATCTCCGCGGGGTCGATGTCGGCGTGGACGATCTTGGCGTACGGGGCGAAGGAGTCCAGCTTGCCCGTGACGCGGTCGTCGAAGCGGGCGCCGAGGGCGATGATCAGGTCGGCCTTCTGCAGGGCGGTGACGGCGGCGACCGAGCCGTGCATGCCGGGCATGCCCAGGTGCTGGGGGTGGCTGTCGGGGAAGGCGCCGAGCGCCATCAGGGTGGTGGTGACGGGGGCGCCGGTCAGCTCGGCGAGCACCTTCAGCTCGGCGGTCGCGCGGGCCTTGAGGACGCCGCCGCCGACGTAGAGCACGGGGCGGGTGGCCTGGCCGATCAGCTTGGCGGCCTCGCGGATCTGCTTGCTGTGCGGCTTGGTGACCGGGCGGTAGCCGGGCAGGTCGGTGTGCGGGGGCCAGCTGAAGGTGGTCCGCGCCTGCAGGGCGTCCTTGGCGATGTCGACGAGCACGGGGCCGGGGCGGCCGGTGGAGGCGACGTGGAAGGCCTCGGCGATGGTGCGGGGGATCTCGGCGGGGTCGGTCACCAGCCAGTTGTGCTTGGTGATCGGCATGGTGATGCCGCAGATGTCCGCTTCCTGGAAGGCGTCCGTGCCGATCGCCTTGGAGGCGACCTGGCCGGTGATGGCGACCAGCGGGACGGAGTCCATGTGGGCGTCGGCGATCGGCGTGACGAGGTTGGTGGCACCGGGGCCGGAGGTGGCCATGCAGACGCCGACCTTGCCCGTGGCCTGGGCGTATCCGGTCGCGGCGTGGCCGGCGCCCTGCTCGTGGCGGACCAGGACGTGGCGGACCTTCGAGGAGTCCATCATCGGGTCGTACGCGGGGAGGATCGCCCCGCCCGGGATCCCGAACACGATCTCGGCACCGACCTCCTCCAGCGAGCGGATGAGGGACTGCGCGCCCGTGACGTGCTCGACGGTGGCGGGCTGGTGCGCCGCGCCGTTACGGGCCCGCGGCTGCGGATGGTGGGCCCCGGTGGCCTGCTCGGTCATCGACATTCTCTTCTCGAAGGATTCGACGGGTTCGATCTAGGGGTTCGATCGACGGGTTCGACTGGTTGAGCGGAGGTCGGTTTGGGTGGGTCTGTCACGTTCTAGTGCAACAAAAAACCCCTCGTGCCGTGAGGCAAGCGAGGGGAGCGCGCCGGTGTGGTCAGCAGGGCGTGTGAAAGGGCCTGCTTCAGCCGACGCGCTTTCCAAGTACGAGAATTCGGGTGCGCATGGAACCGACCCTCCACCCGCCACCTGGGAAGTGTCAAGTGGGTGGGACGGGCGTCTCATTATTTGAGCGCAATGGAGCATGGGCGAGTGATCCGGCGCCCCCCGCGGACCCGGATCGCGTAGCGGACGGTACTGCCCCCGCGGGCAGGGCGCCGCCTCCGACCCACGCTTTTGCGCCATCCACCGGCGCGCCGGGGACCGGGTAGGCCCCGAGGTTCAGCGCGTGGCGCAGGCGGTGCTCGTCGAGCGGCCCGGCGAAGGCGGCGCCCAGGGCGTGGGTGCAGCCCATCGCGCGCAGGGCGAGCGCCTGCTCGGGCACGTCGACGCCGTCGGCGACGGACTGCATGCCCAGGTCGGTGGCGATCCGCAGCAGCCCGGCGGTGATCTTGTGCAGCCGGGCGGACTCCACCACGCCGTCGACCAGCCCCCGGTCGAGCTTGAGGGTGTCGATGGGCAGCCGGCGCAGGGCGCTGATGGCGGCGTAGCCGCTGCCGAAGCCGTCGAGGGCGATCCGCACCCCCATCCGGCGCAGGGCGGCCAGGCGCCGCTCCAGCTCGTCCAGCGGCACCCGGGGGTCGCTTCCGGACAGCTCCAGGACGAGCGCGCCGGAGGGCAGCCCGTGGCGGATCAGCAGCCCCTCCAGGTTCTTGGCGGGCAGCGACTTGTCCATCAGCCGGGCGGCGGACAGCCGGACGTACACGGGCACGGGGTGGCCCGCGCGGCAGCGCTGGGCGGCCTGCTCCACGGCCTTCTCCACCGTCCAGCGGCCCAGCTCGGCGATGCGGGCGGCCTCGTCGCCCCGGTCGTTCTCGGCCACGCGGAGATACTCCGCAGGAGTGAACAGTATTCCCTGGGCGGAGCGCCAGCGGGGCTGGGCGGCGACCGCGGTGACCGCGCCCGTGCCCAGGTCGACGACGGGCTGGTGCAGCAGGGCGAACTCGCCCTCGTGCAGGGCGGTGCGCAGCCGCGTGGCAAGCTCGGCGCGGCGGACCACGTCGGCCTGCATCTGCGGGGCGTAGAGCTCGACGCGGCCCTTGCCGGCCTGCTTGGCGCGGTACATCGCGAGGTCGGCGTTGCGCATCAGCTCACCCGGGGTGATGCCGGGCTCGGCGAAGGCCACGCCGATGCTGGCGGCGACGCGGACCTCGGTGCCTCCTTCCACGCGGTAGGGCTGGGAGAGGGTGATCCGCAGCCGGTCGGCGATCTCGTGGATGCGGTACTCGCGGGCGGCGGGGTCACGGGTCCCGTCGCCGATGATCAGCGCCGCGAACTCGTCGCCTCCGAAGCGGGCCGTGGAGTCGCCCGCGCGGACGGAGTCCTGGAGGCGACGGGCCGCCTGGACGAGCAGCTCGTCGCCGGCTTGGTGGCCGACGCTGTCGTTCACCGCCTTGAAGCCGTCGAGGTCGATGAAGAGCACGGCGGTGCCCGCGTCGGTCGCTCTGCGGCCGGCGAGGGCCTGCTGGACGCGCTTGGTGAACAGGGCGCGGTTGGGCAGGTCGGTGAGCGGGTCGTGCTCGGCGGTGTGCTGGAGCTGGGCCTGGAGGCGGACGCGCTCGGTGACATCGCGGCTGTTGAAGATCAGGCCGCCGTGGTGGCGGTTGACCGTGGACTCGACGTTGAGCCACTCGCCGCCGCCGGAGCGGAAGCGGCACTCGATGCGGGTCGTGGGCTCCTCGGCGGGCGGCGCCGCGAGGAAGCGGCGCACCTCGTGGACGACTCTGCCCAGGTCCTCCGGGTGGATCAGCGAGGCCAGCTCGGAGCCGACGAGGTCTTCGGCCTCGCGCCCGTAGACCCCGGCGGCGGCGGGGCTGACGTAGCGCAGTATGCCCGTGGGCGCGGCGATCATGATCACATCGCTGGAGCCCTGGACGAGGGAGCGGAAGTGGTTCTCCTTCTGGGCCAGTTCCTGGGTGAGGGAGATGTTGTCCAGCAGCATGATGCCCTGGCGGATCACCAGGGCCAGGACGACCGTGCAGCCGGTGAACAGGACGACCTTGTCGACCTGGTGGCCGTCCAGGACGTTGTAGAGGATGCCCAGGGTGCACACGGCGGCGGCCAGGTACGGCGTGAGGGCCGCGAGGGAGCCGGCGATCGGGCGGCTGGGGTGGTGCGGGTGCTGGGCCGAGCGGGCCGGGGCGGCGTCGTCGCCGTCCTCGCGCGCGACCCAGGGGGCGTACGCCATGAGCATGTAGCCCGCGAACCAGCCGGCGTCGAGGATCTGGCCCGAGCGGTAGTGCGAGCGCAGCAGCGGCGAGGTGAACAGGGCGTCGCACAGGACCGTCAGGGCGAGGGCCGCGATGGCGGTGTTGATGGCGGAGCGGTTGGCGGTCGAGCGCCGGAAGTGCAGGGCCAGCACCATGGACACCAGGGCGATGTCCAGCAGCGGATAGGCCAGGGAGAGCGCGGCGTGGGCGACGCTCTCGCCCTCGAAGTGGGCGGTGTGCGCGAGCGCGAGGCTCCAGGAGAGCGTAAGGAGCGAACCGCCGGTGAGCCAGGCGTCGAGGGCCAGGCACACCCAGCCGGCCCGGGTGACGGGGCGGCGGGCGAGGACCAGCAGGCCGATGATGGCCGGCGGCGCGAAGAGCAGGAAGCAGAAGTCGGCCACGGAGGGCGTCGGGACGCGGGCGTCCAGGACGACCTCGTACCAGCCCCAGACAACGTTGCCGAGACCGGCCATGGCCGAGGATGCGGCGAAGAGGAACCAGGCGAGCCGGAACCGGGTGCGGTGCGTGCGCCCGTACCAGAAGCAGGAGACGGCGGCGAGGACGGCCGCGCCGCCGAGGCCGAAGTCGCCCATGGCCGAGGCGAGCTCGCTCGATCCCCAGCCGAAGGCCGCACCCGTGGCATAGCCGCCGCAGACGAGGGCCAGCAGCAGCTGGGAGACCGGGCCCGAGCCGCAGGACGGGCGGGACAGGGCCGCCCCCGGGGCGCTCACCGCGCCGCCGTCCGCAGCAGCGGGAGCCATGGGAGCCACAGGAGCAGCGTCGCCACGCAGTGCGATCGCGGTGCGCGGTGCGGTCGTGGTCGGTGCGTGAGCCGCGTCGGGTTGATCGTCCATTGGCCGTGCATCGCCCGTCGCCCCCCTCGAGTTCCGGTCCTCGCTGCGGCGGTTCTCGTGCACGCCGCAGCCCCCGTCCGGACGATACACCAGACTCGTCACTCAGGGACATAGCTCATATACATAGCGTAATCAGCCACGGGGTTATGGACACTGAGTGCAGTCGAACGGTACCTCTACGTGGTAACTAGCGGGCGATGACTACGACATTTTGCAGTGGCGCGTCCAGGGCGAATCTGGCCAGCTGATCACGCAGCAGCCGCTCGGCGCGCGGCAGAAAGGCCGAAGAGGGGCCACCCACATGGGGGGTGATCAGCGCCCCCGGAGCGCTCCACAGGGGATGCCCGGGCGGCAGCGGCTCGGGGTCCGTGACGTCCAGTGCGGCACGCAGCCGACCTGCGTCCAGCTCGGCCAGGAGGGCCTTGGTGTCGACGACGGCACCGCGCGCCACGTTCACCAGCAGCGCCCCGTCCTTCATCCGCGCCAGGAAACCGGCGTTGACGAGCCCCCGGGTCTCCTCGGTGAGCGGGGTCGCGAGAATCACGACGTCGGCGTCGGGCAGCAAGCCGGGCAGGGCGGCGATCGGATGCACGGGACCGCGCGCACTGTCCCGCGCGGAGCGTGCGACGCGTGTGACCCGCGCGCACTCAAAGGGCACGAGCCGGTCCTCAATGGCGCTGCCGATCGAACCGTAACCCACAATGAGCACAGACTTGTCGGCCAGCGCCGGCCGGAAGCCCTGCCGCCACTCCCCCGCGTCCTGCGCGCGCACGAAGCCGGGGATGTCGCGCAGCGAGGCGAGGGTCAGGGCCAGGGCGAGTTCGGCGGTGCTCGCGTCGTGCAGCCCGCGGGCGTTGCACAGCACGGCGCCCTTCGGCAGCCCCTCCACGGCGGGCAGCAGGTGCTCCACGCCCGCGGTGAGCGCCTGCACGACCCGGACGCGCGTCATGCCCGGCAGCGGGCGCAGGCACGGCTCGGGGTCGGTGACGTACGGGACCGCGTAGAAGTCGCAGCGGGCGGGGTCGGTCGGGTACTCCGGTCCGCCGTCCCAGAAGACGTAGTCGAGGCTCTCCGGGAGCCCTTCGATCCGCTCGGGCGGGAAGGGCAGCCAGACCAGGGGGCGGCCGGAACCGCTGTCATCTGCACTCATGCCTGGAGGCTATGCGATCGGGCCGGTGCGGCAGAGGTTAGTTTGGGGTCGAGGAACGGGAGGGGTACGGCCGGTGGAGCGCAGGAATATCGGTGCGGCGGCGCTCGAAGTGGGCGCGATCGGCCTGGGGTGCATGCCCATGCACTGGGGATACACCGCCTCCCAGCGGAGCGGGGAGGGCGCGCTGCGCACGGTGCACGCGGCGCTCGACGCGGGCACGACCCTGCTGGACACCGCGGACATGTACGGGCCGTTCACCAACGAGCTGCTGGTGGGGCGGGCGTTGCGGGAGAGGCGCTCAGAGGCGTTCGTGTCGACCAAGTGCGGGCTGCTGGTGGGCGACAGCCACATCGTCGCCAACGGCCGCCCGGGCTATGTGAAGCGGGCCTGCGACGCCTCGCTGCGCCGGCTGCAGACCGACGTGATCGACGTCTACCAGCTGCACCGGCCCGACCCCGAGGTGCCGGTCGAGGAGACCTGGGGAGCGATGGCGGAGCTGGTCTCCGCGGGCAAGGTGCGCGCGCTGGGCTGGTGCGCGGTCGGCGCGCGCACGCACCGCCGGTCGCGCGCCGGGCTGTACGACGCGACGATCCGGCAGCTGGAGCGGGTGCAGCAGGTGTTCCCGGTGAGTTGTGTGGAGGTGGAGTTGTCGGTGTGGTCCCGGGAGGCGCTCGATGCGCTGGTGCCCTGGTGTGCCTCCCGAGGCGTCGGCATGCTGGCCGCCATGCCCCTGGGGAATGGTTTCCTCAGCGGCACGCTCACGCCGGGGCAGGGCTTCGAGCCGGAGGACCTCCGGGCGCGCCACCCGCGCTTCACCGCCGAGATGATGGCCGCCAACCAGCCGATCGTGGCGGGGCTGCGCCGGGTCGCGCTGCGTCACGACGCGACGGCCGCGCAGGTCGCCCTGGCCTGGGTGCTGGCTCAGGGCCGGCACGTGATACCCGTACCGGGCACGAAGAAGCCGGTGTGGGCGGTGCAGAACGCTGCGGCTGCACGTCTGCGGCTCACCGCCGAGGACTTGGCGGAGATAGCGGCGCTGCCGCGCGCCATGGGGTCCTGGTACTGACGCGGCGCCCGTGGCGCACCCGTGCGCTCCTCCCCCGGACGGCGGCCCCCGGTGTGGCACAGTGCCGCGTACACGCAGTGCGCCCCGGCGAGAGGAACGAACCGTGCGACGACGTCCCCGTGTCCGTACCGGCGCCGCCGCGCCGGCCTCCTCTCCGCAGCCGGCTGTCCCTCTGCGACCGGCCGCCTCCTTGCTCCTGACCGTCTCCCTGCTGTTCGGCGTCGCAGGCTGTTCGAGCGAGGACGGCTTCCCGGGCGAGGGCCCGCGGCAGGGTTCGCCGGCCGAGTCGCCCGGCACGGAGTCCTCTTCGGGCGCCCCCTCGGCTCCGCCGGCGCCCGCCGAGGGCTCGGTCAAGGCCGTCCGGACGCTCACCGCGAAGCTCGGCTCGCCGTGGGGCGTCGCGGTGCTCCCCGGCGGCGACCTCCTGGTCGCCTCCCGCGACACGGGGAAGATCGCCCGGGTGGCGGTCAAGGACGGCGCGCAGAGCGAGGTGGGCGAGGTGCCCGGCGTCGTCAAGGGCGGCGAGGGCGGCCTGCTGGGGCTGGCGGTCTCGCCCGGCTTCGCCACCGACCGTCTGGTGTACGCGTACTTCACCACCGATTCGGACAACCGCATCGCCCGCCTGCGCTACGACGAGCGCAAGCCCGCGGGGCAGCGGCTGGGGGCGCCCGACACGGTGCTCCGGGGCATCCCCAAGGGCACGGTCCACAACGGCGGCCGCATCGCCTTCGGCCCCGACCGGATGCTCTACGCCGGGACGGGCGACGGCGGGCAGCGCGACCTCGCGCAGGACAAGGCGTCCCTCGGCGGGAAGATCCTCCGCATGACCCCGGACGGCCGCCCCGCGTACGGCAACCCCGAGGAGAACTCGGTGGTCTACTCCTACGGCCACCGCAACGTGCAGGGCCTGGCCTGGGACGCGGGCAAGCGCCTGTGGGCGTCGGAGTTCGGCCAGGACACGTGGGACGAGCTCAACCTGATCCGGCCGGGCGGCAACTACGGCTGGCCCGTCGTCGAGGGCAAGGCGGGCCGGTCCGGCTACACCGACCCCGTCGAGCAGTGGAAGACCTCCGACGCCTCCCCCAGCGGGCTCGCCTTCGCCAAGGGCTCCCTGTGGATGGCGGCTCTGCGCGGCGAGCGCCTGTGGCGGATCCCGCTGGACGGCACGAAGCCGGTGGCCGGCCCCCGCGCGTTCCTGCGGGGTGAGTACGGGCGGCTGCGCACGGTCGTGGCCACGGACGACGGCGGGCTGTGGCTGACGACGAGCAACACCGACGGGCGCGGGAAGCCGGGCGGCGAGGACGACCGGATCCTGCGGCTCGACGTGAGCTGACGATCGCGGCGCACACCTTTGCCGGGACCGTACACACATCCGCCTAGACTGGACGGACAGTGCGGCGACGGGAGTTGAAGATGTTCAACGTGTTCGAGGAAGTGTTCGCACCGGGCCGGAAGCACAGCCACGAGGAGCAGAAGCGCCTGGAACTGACCCGTGACGACGTCGGTGACGGCGACCCCGCGCGCGGCCCGGTCGACCTCGACTCGGGCCGCGTTCTCATACGCCCGCCCCGGCAAGGCTCTTCTCAGGACTGACCGGGAGGGGCTCCCGGGGACCGTCCGCCGGCTCCGGCTCGTCCGCCGGCTCCGGCGGCTCGATGCTGATCCGGGGCAGGCGGCGCTCCAGCCACGCCGGCAGCCACCAGTTGGCGCCGCCCAGCATGTGCATGAGGGCCGGGACGAGCAGCGTGCGCAGCACGAAGGCGTCGAGAGCGACGGCCGCCGCGAGGCCGATGCCGAACATCGCGATGACGCGGTCCCCGCTGAGGACGAAGGCGAGGAAGACCGAGATCATGATCACCGCCGCGGAGTTGATGACGCGGCTGGTCTCGGCGAGGCCGACGCGCACGGCGCGGGTGTTGTCGCGCGTGGCGAGCCACTCCTCGTACATCCGGCTGACCAGGAAGACCTGGTAGTCCATGGACAGGCCGAAGAGGACGGAGACCATGACGACGGGCAGGAACGGCTCTATCGGCCCGGCGCCGCCGAGGCCGAGGAACCCGGCCCCCCAGCCCCACTGGAAGATCGCGACGACGATGCCGAAGGACGAGGCGACGGCGGCGATGTTCATCACCGCGGCCTTCAGGGGGATGCCGATGCTGCGGAAGGCCAGCAGGAGCAGCAGGCAGCCCAGGCCGACGACGGTGCCGACGAAGAGCGGCAGCTTGCCGAGGATGATGCCGGCGAAGTCGTCGTAGCTCGCGGTCATGCCGCCGACCTGCACGTCCACGCCGGTACCGGCGGTCGCCTTCGGCAGTACGGTGCCGCGCAGCCGGTCCACGAGGTCGCTGGTGTCGCGCGACTGCGGGGAGGTGGTGGGGACGACGGTGATGACGCCCGTGTCGCCGCTGGGGTTCACCTGGGCGGGCGAGGCGGAGGCGACGCCCTCGGTGTGCCGCAGGGCGTCCGGGAGCTCGGTGAAGGCGAGCCGGTCGGCGGCACTGTCGAGGTCGGCCACCAGGGTCAGGGGGCCGTTGACCCCGGGCCCGAAGCCGCTGCCGAGCATGTCGTACGCCTGGCGCGTGGTGGACGAGGCCGGGTTGTTGCCCTGGTCGGAGGTGCCCAGGTGGAGGGAGAACGTGGGCAGCGCGAGCACGATCATGACGACCGCGGCCACGGCGCCCAGCAGCTTGGGGTGGCGCTCCACGAACGCCGACCAGCGGGCGGCCAGCCCGGTGGGCAGCTCCGGGCGGGGCCCGCTGTCCGCGAGGCGGCGGCGCTCGCGGCGGCTGAGGGCGCGGTCGCCGATCACCCCGAGGAGCGCGGGCAGCAGCGTGACCGAGGCGGCGACGGTGAGGACGACGGTGAGCGAGGCGGCGAGGGCGACGCCGTTGAGGAAGCTCAGCCGCAGGATGAGCATGCCCAGCAGCGCGACGCACACGGTGCCGCCCGCGAAGACGACGGCGCGGCCGGTGGTCGCGACGGCCCGCTCGGCCGCGACGGCCACGGGCAGCCCCGCCCGCAGGCCCTTGCGGTGCCGGGTGACGATGAACAGGGCGTAGTCGATGCCCACGCCGAGTCCGATGAGGGTGCCGAGCATGGGAGCGAAGTCGGCGACGGTCATGACGTGGCCGAGCAGCTGGGTGCCCATGAACGCGGTGCCCACGCTCACGAGGGCCGTGGCGATCGGCAGCAGGCTCGCGGCCAGCGAGCCGAAGACGACGAAGAGCACGACGGCGGCGACGGCGATGCCGATGATCTCGCTGAGGTGGCCGCTCGCGGCCTCCCCGGTGGCGATGGCGGTGCCGCCGAGGGCGACCTCCAGGTTGCCGTCCGCCGCGGACCGGGCCGTCTCGACGACCTGGTGCACCAGCTCCTTGTCCGGACCGCCGGGCGCGGCGAAGGTGACGGAGGCGTACGCGGTGTGCCCGTCGGGGCTGATCCTGGCGGCGCCGTCGGGGCCGCTGTACGGGCCGCTGACGGACTCGACGCCGGGCAGGGCCGCGACGTCGCGCAGGGTCTCGGTCATGCGCTGCTCGACGGGGGCGGCCCGCACGGTGCCCTGGCCGGTGTGCCAGACGATGGTGTCGTCGCCGCCCTGGCCGGGGAAGCCCGCTTCCAGGAGCGCGCCCGCGCGGGCGGCCTCGGTACCGGGGACGGCGTAGTCGTTGGAGTACGCCGGGCCGGCCAGGGTCGCGGCCGCGGCGGTGCCCGCGAGGGCCACGAGCCACAGCACGATCACGGCGAAACGACGGCGCAGGCACCATCGGGCGAGTGAGGTCATTCGGGCTGCTTCCCGTTCGGCGCGTCGATCCCGCCGGGAGAACTGCCCCGTGCATTTCCGAGCGCATGAGCTGCTGGCCTGGGCCCCGCAGCGCGAGAGGCGCGGTGGGGGCCCCTTGCCGAACCACTGTGACAGCGGAAAAAGATCCTTTGTCCGCTTTGTGGCTCACCCCACACCGGGGCCCCTCCGCACCGCCCGGGGCCGGGACCCCGGCTCGGCGCGGGGCGGAAACCGCAGGTCAGTGCAGGTACTACTACCAGGTGTGGGCGACGTCCACGACGATGCGGTTGCGCTCCTGGAAGACCCGGAAGGGCAGCCGTGCGCGGACGCCGACGCCGACCAGGGTGTCGCCCTCGAAGCTGCTGGCGAAGCGGGTGTCCTGGAAGGTGCGGAAGCCGGTGAGGTCGACTCCGGGCAGCGGCGCTCCGGCGTGGCCGGGGTAGCGAGGCTCGCCGGTGCTCGTGTCGTAGCTCGGAGCGGCCACGCGGACCGCCAGGATCGCGCCGCCGCCGACCGGGATCACGTCACCGGAGCCGTCCTGCTGCAGCCGGTCCACGTACTCCACGCGGTAGCCGATCGGGCGGTCGCCGACGCCCTGGACGTCGAAGACCAGACGGTCGTAGCACTCGTGCCGCCCGGCCCTGACGTCCAGCAGCGAGCGGTAGGCGCTGTCCGTACTGGCCTTGGTCAGGCTCCCCCAGCCCGCCTCGCACTGCACCGTGGCCGCCGCGCCCGTGGCCGCGCCGGCCGGGACCGTCGCCACCAGCAGGCCGGCGCCCGCCAGCGTGAGTGCAGCCAGCGTCCTGCTCAACCGTCTCATGTGCCTACCCCCAGATTTCCGATGCGGGCACACGGTGGGCCCGCATCCGGGATCATGCCGGACGGGGGACACGAAGGCCATAGAGCAAAGGAAACCAGCCATTCCCGGACCATTCCCGGACAGACAATGGCCGCCCCTTCGAAAAGGGGCGGCCATGAGATGTCGCAGAACGCTGCCGATGAGCAGCTGATCGGCCCGGGGCCGACCGGCTCTCAGCCGGTCAGCCCTCGACGCCCAGACGCTCCAGGATGAGCTCGCGGACACGGGCCGCGTCGGCCTGGCCGCGCGTGGCCTTCATGACCGCGCCGACCAGCGCACCCGCCGCCGCGACCTTGCCGCCGCGGATCTTGTCCGCGATGGCCGCGTTGGCCGCGATGGCCTCGTCCACGGCGGCACCCAGGGCGCTGTCGTCGGAGACGACCTTCAGACCGCGCTTCTCGACGACCGCGTCCGGGTCGCCCTCGCCCGCGAGCACGCCCTCGATGACCTGGCGGGCCAGCTTGTCGTTGAGCGAGCCCTCGGCGACGAGCGCCGCCACCCGGGCGACCTGCGCCGGGGTGATCGGCAGCGCCGCGAGGTCCGTACCGGACTCGTTGGCGCTGCGGGCCAGCTCGCCCATCCACCACTTGCGGGCGGCCGCGGAGTCGGCACCGGCCTCGACGGTGGCGACGATCAGGTCGACCGCGCCCGCGTTGAGGATCGACTGCATGTCGTGCTCGGTGACGCCCCAGTCCTCACGGAGGCGGTTGCGGCGCACGCGCGGCAGCTCGGGCAGGGTCGCCCGCAGCTCCTCGACCCACTCGCGGGAGGGGGCCACCGGCACCAGGTCCGGCTCGGGGAAGTAGCGGTAGTCCTCGGCCTCTTCCTTGATGCGGCCGGACGTGGTCGACCCGTCCTCCTCGTGGAAGTGGCGGGTCTCCTGCACGATCGTGCCGCCGGCCGAGAGGACGGAGGCGTGCCGCTGGACCTCGAAGCGCACCGCGCGCTCGACGGAGCGCAGCGAGTTGACGTTCTTGGTCTCGGAGCGGGTGCCGAACTTCTCCCGGCCGTGCGGGCGCAGCGACAGGTTGACGTCGCAGCGCATCTGGCCCATCTCCATCCGGGCCTCGGAGACGCCCAGCGCCTTGATGAGCTCGCGCAGCTCGGCCACGTAGGCCTTGGCGACCTCCGGGGCCCGCTCGCCCGCGCCCTCGATCGGCTTGGTGACGATCTCGATCAGCGGGATGCCGGCGCGGTTGTAGTCCAGCAGGGAGTGCTGGGCGCCGTGGATGCGGCCGGTGGCACCGCCCACGTGGGTGGACTTGCCGGTGTCCTCCTCCATGTGGGCGCGCTCGATCTCCACGCGGAAGACCTCGCCGTCCTCCAGCTGCACGTCGAGGTAGCCGTTGAAGGCGATCGGCTCGTCGTACTGGGAGGTCTGGAAGTTCTTCGGCATGTCCGGATAGAAGTAGTTCTTCCGGGCGAAGCGGCACCACTCGGCGATCTCGCAGTGCAGCGCGAGGCCGATCTTGATGGCGGACTCGACGCCGGTGGCGTTGACCACCGGCAGGGCGCCGGGCATGCCGAGGCAGACCGGGCAGGTCTGGGTGTTGGGGTCCGCGCCCAGCTCCGTGGAGCAGCCGCAGAACATCTTCGTCTTGGTGCCGAGCTCGACATGGACCTCCAGGCCCATGACGGGGTCGTAGGAAGCCAGCGCGTCCTCGTACGACACCAGTTCAGTGACGGTCACGGAAAACTAACCTCTCAGGTCCTGGCTCAGTCCGCGAGGACGTCGTCGCTGTTCATCCGGCGCAGCTCGCGCACCAGCAGCGCGACACCGGTGGCGATGGCTGCGGCGGAGACGATCGCGTCGACCAGCTGGAGCGTGTCCTGCTCGCCGCGCGCCTTCTTCGCCTGCTTGATCACGCTGACGGCGCCGAACAGCGTGGTGCCGATCGACAGGTACGTGCCGGGCTTGGACTTCTTGAAGCCCTTGGCCTTCTTCAGAGCGCTCGCCTTGCTCACTTCGGTGCTCACAGCGACGGTGCCTCCTCATGCAGGTGGTGGCCCCAGCGCTCGGTGAACGCGGCCTCGACCGCGGCACCGACCTTGTAGAGCCGGTCGTCCTTCAGGGCGGGAGCGATGATCTGCAGACCGACCGGCATGTTGTCCTCGGGCGCCAGGCCGCAGGGCAGCGACATGGCCGCGTTGCCGGCCAGGTTGGTCGGGATGGTGCACAGGTCCGCGAGGTACATCGCCATCGGGTCGTCGGCGCGCTCGCCGATCGCGAAGGCGGTGGTCGGGGTGGTCGGCGAGACGATCACGTCGACCTGCTCGAAGGCCTTCTCGAAGTCGCGCGTGATGAGCGTGCGGACCTTCTGCGCCGAGCCGTAGTAGGCGTCGTAGTAGCCCGAGCTCAGGGCGTACGTGCCGAGCATGACGCGGCGCTTGACCTCGGGGCCGAAGCCGGCCTCGCGGGTGAGGGCGGTGACGTCCTCGGCCGAGCGGGTGCCGTCGTCGCCGGCGCGCAGGCCGTAGCGCAGGCCGTCAAAGCGGGCCAGGTTCGAGGAGCACTCGGACGGCGCGATCAGGTAGTACGCGGCCAGGGCCAGGTCGAAGGACGGGCAGTCCAGCTCGACGATCTCGGCGCCCAGCTCCTTGAGCAGCTCGACGGACTCGTCGAAGCGCTGCACGACGCCGGCCTGGTAGCCCTCGCCGCGGAACTGCTTGACGACGCCGACGCGCATGCCCTGCACGCTGCCGTTGCGCGCGGCCTCGACGACCGGCGGGACCGGGGCGTCGATGGACGTGGAGTCCATCGGGTCGTGGCCGGCGATCACCTCGTGCAGCAGGGCCGCGTCCAGGACCGTACGGGCGCAGGGGCCGCCCTGGTCGAGGGAGGAGGAGAAGGCCACCATGCCGTAGCGCGAGACCGAGCCGTAGGTCGGCTTGACGCCGACGGTGCCGGTCACGGCGGCGGGCTGGCGGATCGAGCCGCCGGTGTCCGTGCCGATGGCCAGGGGGGCCTGGTACGCGGCGAGCGCCGCGCTGGAGCCGCCGCCGGAGCCGCCGGGGATCTTGGTCAGGTCCCAGGGGTTGCCGGTCGGGCCGTAGGCGCTGTTCTCCGTGGAGGAGCCCATCGCGAACTCGTCCATGTTGGTCTTGCCGAGGATGACGACGTCCGCGTCCTTCAGGCGCTTGGTGAGCGTCGCGTCGTACGGCGGGATCCAGCCCTCGAGGATCTTCGAGCCGACCGTGGTCGGGATCCCCTTGGTGGTGAAGATGTCCTTCAGCGCCAGCGGGACGCCGGCCAGCGGGCCGAGCTTCTCGCCGCGCTCGCGCTTGGCGTCGACCTCGCGGGCCTGGGCGAGGGCGCCCTCGCGGTCCACGTGGAGGAAGGCGTGCACCTTCTCGTCCACGGCGTCGATCCGGGCCAGGTGGGCCTCGGTGACCTGGACGGCGGTGAGCTCGCCGGAGGCGATCTTCTCCGCGATCTCGGCGGCGGTGAGCTTGATGCAGCTCTCGATGTTGTTGTTGGCCGTCATAGCGGTTTAGTCCTCCCCCAGGATCTGCGGCACCTTGAAACGCTGCTGCTCCTGGGCGGGGGCGCCGGAGAGCGCCTCCTGCGGGGTCAGCGACGGACGGACCTCGTCCGGGCGCATGACGTTGGTCAGCGGCAGCGGGTGGGACGTCGGGGGGACGTCCTGCTCGGCGACCTCGGAGACGCGGGCGACCGCGCCGATGATGTCGTCGAGCTGGCCGGCGAAGTGCTCGAGCTCTTCGTCCTTGAGCTCCAGACGTGCCAGCCGTGCGAGGTGGGCTACCTCCTCGCGCGTGATGCCAGGCATGCGGCGATCCTCAGGGGTTGTGACGGATTCTGGGCGGGTTGTGCGCCCAATCCTATGGCGCCGGGAGCCG